>JAUVQU010000113.1 GCA_030597965.1 Cellvibrionaceae bacterium | reverse complement strand
GGCGTAGACCACTTTAGGGATGTCAGCTGTCCAGTGTGTTTCAGAGAGTTCTGGGGCCTCCTGTGCTATGTCGCTGGCTAAGCTGATGGATGAAAATCCAAACAGCAGTGGCAGGGCACACATAATGGTCTTCGAACAATAATGATTCATAGTTTTTTTCTGTTTTTATTATTAGATTTGAACGCCGGTTTATTGCTATCCAGTTCATTGTTACATAATTACTTAATAAGGGCATCTGGCATTATTTTTTGTTAAATCGATACCTTGCGAAAGGTATTCAAGCAAAAATTACAGAGTCTAAAATGTGGGCCTAGTAAGAGCCTTGGCTATTCGTTATCCCTGTTGGAGAAACGCTTTAATGCGTTCGGCACCATCAATGCACTCTGCCAGTGTGGGGACTAAGGCCATGCGAACGTGATGTTCTCCTGGATTGACTCCTTTGGATTCACGGGCAATATAGCGGCCGGGTAATACCGTCATGTGTTGTTCGGCAAACAGGCGTTGAGTGAAATCCAGATCGCTCATTTCTACCCGAGGCCAAAGGTAGAAGCTGGCGTCGGGTTTTTTTACATCCAGATGCCCATCTAAAATATTTAAGACCGCATCAAATTTGGCGCGATAGGCATCGCGATTGGCGAGCACATGGGCTTCGTCACTCCATGCGGCGATGGAGGCCAGCTGTGATGTCACTGGCATGGCGCAACCGTGGTAGGTGCGATAGAGCAGAAACTGAGCCAGTACATCGGCATCGCCGGCGACAAACCCAGAGCGCAAGCCGGGCAGATTGGAGCGTTTTGATAGGGAGTGGAAGACAACGCAGCGGCGGTAATCGTCGCGTCCCATTTCCGCACAGGCTTGCAGTAAGCCTATGGGGGGGGTGTTTTCGTCGAAATACAGTTCGGAATAGCATTCGTCCGAAGCGATGATGAAGTCGTGTTCATCGGCGAGGTGAATCAGCTTTTGTAACGTGGCACTGTCGATTACGGCACCGGTTGGGTTGCCCGGTGAGCATAGAAACAATAATTGACAGCGCTGCCAGACATCGGCAGTTACTGCGTCAAAGTCTGGGATATAGCCATTTTCTTTGGTGCAATTTAAAAAGTGCGGCTCTGCTCCGGCGAGGAATGCGGCACCTTCGTAGATTTGATAGAAGGGGTTGGGGCTGACCACCAAAGGTGGTTTTCCACTGTGCGTTTTGGTGCGATCAACCACCGCTTGAGCAAAAGCAAAAAGGGCTTCTCGTGTACCGTTTACGGGTAATATATGGCGTTCAGCATCAACACTACCCTCGGCCAGCTTGAAGCGCCGTGTGAGCCAGTCGGCAATAGTCTGGCGCAGTTCAGGCAAACCCTTAGTAGAGGGATAATTGGCTAAACGATGCAAGTTGTCTTGTAATACATTCAGTACAAATTGAGGTGGTTCATGCTTTGGTTCACCAATCGATAGCGCGATATGATCCAGGTGGCTTGGCGCCGTCACCTTGGCTTTGAGCTTGGCGAGCTTTTCAAAGGGGTATGATTGAAGGCGTGTTAGATCTGGGTTCATAAGGTTCTACTGTTTAAAAGGCTAGGTACTTTTTAAAAGGATAGATGTCTTTTAAAAAGATAGATGCTTTCTGTTTATTATGAACAGGGTATTAAGCTGCATCCACCTGTTGATCAAGTTGCCTGCGGATTTCTTCCTGCAGTTCTTCACACAATTTTGGGTCATTCAATGGCTTGCCATCACTATCGGTTATAAAAAATACATCTTCTACACGCTCACCAAGGGTGGCAATCTTGGCATTTTGCAGCTGAATATTAAACTTCAGAAATATACGGCCAATCAGGGCCAGAAGGCCGGGACGATCGGGGCTGATGACTTCCAGGACGCTGGCGCTGCCAGTCGTATCATTGCTGATGTTGGTTCTGGTTGGGATGGAGAAGTGCTTTAGCTGCCGAGGTGTACGGCGCTTCACTATTTCAGAATAGTTTTCTAACTGATCTAATTCCGTTGTGATGGTGTCGATGATACGAGCAATCATTTCTTCATCGTCACCGATGGGCATACCTTCTTCGTTTAACACATAAAAAGTATCAATGGCGTAGCCGTCGCGTTCCGTGATGTGGAGTCTTGCGTCTTGAATGTTGAGTTGCAGTTGATCCAATGCCTGAGCGGCAGCCGCAAAGACGTTGTTGCGGTCCTGGGTGCGAATAAAGATTTCACTGGCGCCTTCATAGCCTTTAGCGGTAGTGCCTCGGACCATAATTAAATCTTCGGTGCTGTTGTGGGTGAGGATGGATGCCGTATGCCACGCAACGTCTTCAGCGCTCTCTCGGAGGAAGTAATCATCCCCGAGGTAACCCCAGACTTTAGCGACATCGGTTGGATCACAGCCTTGTTCGTTCAGCAGGTTTTTAGCGTTTTCTTGCGTTTCTTCGATCCAGTCCTGGCAATCAATTGGGTTTTCCAGTCCACGACGCAGGGCTCGTTTGGTTTCTGCGTACAGCTGACGCATAAGGCTGGCACGCCAGGAAGTCCATAATGTTGGGTTGGTGGCGTTAATGTCGGCCACGGTCAAACAATAGAGATAATCTAAGTGCACCTGATCGCCCATCTCTTGCGCAAACGCATTAATGACATCTGGGTCGTTGGTGTCTTGTTTTTGAGAAACCGATGACATCAGCAGGTGTTTGTCGACGAGCCACGCAACCAGCTTGGCGGCGCGTTTACTGAGTCCGTGCTTCAGGCAAAAATCTTTAGCATCCACGGCACCCAATGTGGCGTGATCACCACCGCGACCTTTGGCGATGTCGTGGTAAAGCCCCGCGATATAGAGCAGTTCCTGCCGCGGTAGTTTTCTGTAGCAATCGGCTGCGACCGGAAATTTAACCCGCGCGTTGGCGTAACCAAAGCGACGCATGTTTTGTATTACTGCCAGTGTGTGAGCATCAACGGTGTAAATATGGAATAAATCGTGCTGCATCTGGCCTATAATCTTGCCGAATTCGGGCAGATAGCGACCGAGAATGTTGTATCGCTTCATGCGCTTTAACTGGGTGACGAGGCCGCGCTTACAGCTCATCAGCTTGATGAACAGTGCAGTGTTTACCGGGTCTGCACGGAACTCATCGTTGATTAATCCGCGATGCTCGCGTATCAGACGAATGGTTTCGGCGCGCAGACCTTTGAGTTCCGGGTGGTTGCCCATCAATACAAAGACTTCCAGCAGTGCGGAAGGGGTTTCCTCGAAGACGCCGGGGTGGCTGACTTCGATATAGCCATTGCGAGCCTGAAAGCGTGAGTTTATGGGGGTGATGGTGGCATTGATGTTATTGTCCAGCACCACCTCTTGCAGGTAATGCATCAGTACATCATTGACTTCCCGTAGTGACAAAACCACGCGGTAGTACTTGCACATGAATTGCTCAACGGCGAGGCTTTCATCTGTGTCTTTATAGCCAAATAGTTCTGCCAGTTGACGTTGGTAGTCGAACAAGAGACGCTCTTCCGGGCGCTTGGCAATCATGTGCAGACCGTAGCGTACTCGCCACAGGAACTCTTCTCCGTTCAGTAGTAGTGCAAATTCTTCCTCGGTGAAAAATTCTTCGGCGCCAAGTTGTTTAAGCGTGTTGACACCAAAATAGCGTTTGGCAACCCATGCCAGGGTCTGGATGTCACGCAGGCCGCCCGGTGCATTTTTAATGTTGGGTTCTAAATTGTATTCGGTGTTGCCGTGTTTGTTGTGCCGCGCCTGCTGCTCTTCCCATTTGGCGATAAAGAACTCGTCAGCCGGCCAAACCCTTGAAGGGTGTGTTTGTTTTTGTAGTTCAATACCAAGTTGGGCACTGCCGACAATGGTGCGACTCTCGGTGATGTTGGTGGCAACGGTGATGTCTTCTGTGGCGATTTCAACACACTGTTCGATGGTGCGTACGCTGTGGCCTATGTCGAGGCCTATGTCCCAGAGAAGGAGAAGGAGTGCCTGTGTGCTTTCCAGGTCTTCCGGTTTTTCCTCGCGCATGAGGATCAGTAAATCAACATCAGATTTGGGGTGGAGCTCGCTGCGACCATAGCCTCCGACCGCTATCAGGCTGATGTCATTGCTCCAGCTAAAGCGGTGCCAGGCGTAGTGCAATATAAAATCAATAAAGATAGCGCGGTCGGTAACGAGACTGACTATGTCGTCACCTTCGTTGAAGCGAGTGTCAAAATGAACGTTGGCGCCGTTCATCGCGTCTTTGAATACGGTGATGACTTGTTCGCCCGCTGCATCTAATCTTTTGCGAAAAAGATTTTGGTTGAAAAAGAAGAGAGGGCGTTCAAAGTAGGGTGTGTTCATTGACTAGCTCTAGTTTTTAGCTGAAAGATTCATCACTTCTAGTTGTGAAGATTTCAACGCCAGTGGCGGTGACTACCATGGTGTGTTCCCACTGGGCTGAGAGGCGCTTGTCGCGAGTTTCTACGGTCCAGTTATCTTTTAACAGTTTAGTCGCTGCTTTACCGGCATTGATCATGGGTTCGATGGTGAAGGTCATGCCTTCTTCCAGCACCATACCGGTACCTGGCTTGCCGAAATGCATCACTTGAGGGTCTTCGTGGAAAACATTGCCAATACCGTGGCCGCAGTATTCGCGTACGACCGAGTAGTAATTCTTTTCGGCGTGCTGTTGAATGATATGGCCAATATCACCCAGTGTGCAGCCGGGTTTAACAATGTCGATGGCCTTGTACAGGCATTCCTGAGTAATTTTCACCAAGCGTTCAGCGTGGGGGGCTACTTTGCCAATCATGTACATCTTGCTGGTGTCGCCGTACCAGCCATCATAAATAACCGTGACATCAATATTGACGATGTCTCCGCTTTTAAGCACTTTTTTGTCCGAGGGAATGCCGTGACAAATCACGTGAGTCACCGAGGTGCAAATAGATTTAGGAAAGCCTTTGTAGTTTAGGCACGCAGGAATAGCTTTCTGCACATTCACTATATGATTGTGACAAAACTGATCGATATCCTCGGTGGTGATGCCCGGTTTAACGATATCATCGAGTAATTCGAGGATTTCGGCGGCCATGCGCCCGGCAATACGCATTTTTTCTATCTGTTCGGGTGTTTTGATGCTTGCTTTCATGATTTTCGACTATCTTTGGCGGTTTAATAACAGGGCGCATTGTAAACCTTTGTTGGTATTCTGTCTGCCAAATATTGACCAGCTCAGTCAGCCCAGAGGGCGACTTGCTTAATGCTGAATCCGTCAATATTTGGCAAGACAGAGTGCTGTTGGCAAGTCTTTAGGCGGGTGAAAATCTATAAGGCCAATTTATGCACTTTTAGCCTCGAAAAGTTGGTGTCTGGGGGCAGGTTGTGGTATAAAGCGCGCCCTGATTCCATGTGGAGTCAGTTACTTTTAATTAAGTTATAACTTAACGTCACACACATTCCGGCACATGTATCTGGGTGCCCCGAGGATTTTATGCTTTAGTGCATGTCCAAACGGGTTGATATATGGGGGATGTGGAGGACTAACCCGGGAAAATATTATGTCTACAGTAAGTATGCGTGAAATGCTGCAAGCTGGTGTCCACTTCGGTCACCAAACCCGTTACTGGAATCCGAAAATGGACCAGTATATCTTTGGCGCTCGCAACAAAATCCATATCATTAATTTAGAGCACACTGTTCCTGCATTTAACGATGCACTGGACATTGTTAAAGACTTGGCCGGCAAGAAAAAGAAGATTCTTTTCGTTGGTACTAAGCGTGCAGCCTCTAAAGTAATCAAAGAGCAGGCGGACCGTTCAGGTCAGCCGTACGTTAGTCACCGTTGGTTGGGTGGTATGTTGACCAACTACAAGACTATTCGTGCTTCTATTACTCGTTTCCGTGCTTTGGAAGCAGAGAGCCAGGACGGCACTTTCGACAAGCTGACTAAGAAAGAAGCCTTGATGCGTACTCGCACCATGGAGAAGCTTGAGCGTTCTATCGGTGGTATTAAGAGCATGGGCGGCTTGCCTGATGTTTTGTTCGTGATCGATGTTGAGCACGAGCGTATCGCTATTCAAGAAGCTAACAAGTTGGGTATCCCTGTGATTGGTGTTGTTGATACTAACAGCAACCCAGACGGTATCGATTACGTCATCCCGGGTAACGACGATGCAATTCGTGCTATTAAGTTGTTCGCAACTGCTGTTGCTGACGCTTGCTTAGAAGGTGCAGCTAACGCTAACACTTCTAAGAAAGACGAGTTTGTTGAAGAAGCGGCCAAGTAATTACTTTGTCGTCATACATTGCTAACTTTGTTTGGCGGTGTATCGCTCCTCTTCTGAGTAGAGCGTAAAAAGGGGGCTTAGGCCCCTTTTCGAATTTTATTCCTCGGAGCTATAAATTTAAGTTTTGGCTTCGATTACACCAATTTTTTAAGAGGGTAAGGTCATGGCAGCTGTTTCCGCTTCTATGGTTAAAGAACTGCGCCAGCGTACTGGCTTGGGTATGATGGAGTGTAAAAAAGCTCTGAAAGCGACCGAGGGCGACATTGAAGTTGCAATCGAAAATTTACGTAAGGCTTCTGGTCTGAAGGCAGAGAAGAAAGCTGGTCGTACCGCTGCAGAAGGTGTTGTGGCAGTTAAAGTAGCTGACGACGCTTCTTTCGGTGTTGTTGTTGAGGTGAATACTGAAACCGATTTTGCTGTGCGTAACGAAGATTACCTGAGCTTTGTTGATGCCGCTGTAGAAGCTGCGTTCAGTGGTAAGACTACTGATATCGCTGCAGGCCTGGAAAATCAGCGCCAAGCGTTGGTGCAGAAGATTGGTGAGAATATCAGCTTCCGTCGCGCTTCAATCGTTGAAGGTGAGGTTATCGGTGCTTATGTTCATTCAAACAGCAAGATTGCTGTATTGATTGAGCTGGAAGGCGGTACTTCTGAGTTGGCCCGTGATGTGGCTATGCATGTTGCTGCGGTAAATCCTCGTGTGATTAACCCGAGCGATATGGCTGAAGAAGAGGTTGCTAAAGAGAAAGAAATTATCAAGGCCCAGCCTGATATGGAAGGCAAGCCAGAGAATATTGTTGAGAAAATGATGGTTGGTCGTATCAACAAGTTCCTGAAAGAAAACAGCTTGACTGAGCAGCCGTTTGTTAAAAACCCTGACATAACCGTTGGTCAGTTGGTTAAAGATGCGGGCGCTACTATTAAGTCTATTGCACGCCTAGAAGTGGGTGAGGGTATTGAAGTGGCAGAAGAAGACTTCGCTGCTGAAGTTGCTGCTCAATTGGCGGCCAGCAAGTCTTAAGAGTGCTCTAAAAATACACTTTTCACGTTCTGGCTGCGTCAGGTTCGTGCTCGCTCAGTCACATATTATAGTATATGTTCCGTTCGCTGTGCGCGCCCCTTCCTCACTTAAGAGTGCCTACTTTTGGTGCCAGAACGAGAAAATCACTATTTTTAAAAGCACCCTTGGGCAGCGAGTAAATGCTTAAGGGTGACGAAAAAAGAAGGCGGGGGTCGATACCTCCGCCTTTTTGCTGTTAGAATTCTGCAAAATTTAATGCCGG
>JAUVQU010000016.1 GCA_030597965.1 Cellvibrionaceae bacterium | reverse complement strand
TTAACGGTGATGTCTGGATTTTTTAGCTTCACTCCTGCCGTGTCATTGTGCTGATTCAAGCCGCCGCCGACATAGCGTTCCACTTCAACTGAAGTGAAATCGTGGGTGGCATTACCATTGCGCTTGGCCCGCACACAGAAGGTTTTACCTATAAGTGCATCACCCCAAACTGATTGGGTCTTCTGGTAGATATCCTCTAGGTCACCCAACGGAAAAGGCTGTACCCGTGAAAAATGGGCAATACCCGGCGTATGGGCCAGCACTCTACTGATATGCGGCACCAGCTTTACCGCTTCATCTTCTGGAATATCCGCAATCACCTCAATTTTGTCCCACTCACGCACCACTCTAATACGATCATCAACGGGCTTTAAAAGACCGCGTATATTCTCTCTAAGCTGTTTGATAAAACGCTTACGTACAGGCGGGCTCTTAATAGTGATTTCGGGGAATAGCTTAACGATAAAATGCATTGGGTTGACCCTCTGGATGTATACCCTCATGGCGGGCATGTACTTTAGCTGGCCTCAGAGGCCAGCTTTCAATTACTATTAATTCGCACTCCATAGTGCGGCACAGGATGTGCCGCCGACGGTATAAGCCGCCGCGAGCCCCTAAAATTCTAGAATATTCACACATCTTCGCTGTATTTTTGGGGCGACAATTAGATAGATCAGGGATGAGCTATCTAATTAGTAGATAAATAGCCGCGCGATTATATAGCCCTAAAGTTTCCCTGCCCAACAATTTGATCAAAACTTCTACACAGAAGCGTTAAGTAGGTATAGAATCACGGGCGCTAGTATCGGCAGCAATAGAAAACCCCACAAAGCACCATAAAGGTGCACATCTTGATTGGGTGCACCTTTATGGTGCTAGAACTGCCCGCCTAACCACTGGATAGCCGCTCGGGCTTATGGCAATCCTTTGATTTAGCAACAACAACCATAGCTGGCACGTATCTTGCCCTTGATATGGGACAGTCTCTTGCGTCAAACGTCATATGCGTGATGAATACGCGACCAAGAAGACGCAAGACAAACAGTTTTTATTTTTTACATTAAACGATCAATGCATTTTGGAGGCATTCATGTCAGAGAACACCCTGAAGCTAATCAAAGATGGCGAAGTACGCTGGGTTGACCTGCGTTTCACCGACTTTAAAGGTAAAGAGCAGCACGTTACCATCCCATCAAAAGAAGTTGACGAAGATTTCTTCGAAAACGGTCAAATGTTTGACGGTTCTTCAATTTCTGGCTGGAAAGGTATTAACGAATCCGACATGATTCTGATGCCAGACGACAGCGCTTCTGTTCTTGATCCTTTCACAGACGAAGCCACTGTTATCGTGCGCTGTGACATTGTTGAGCCTTCTACCATGCAAGGCTATGAGCGCGATCCACGCTCTGTTGCAAACCGCGCTGAAGAATACTTGAAGTCTACCGGTCTGGGCGACACAGCTTTCTTTGGCCCTGAGCCAGAGTTCTTCGTATTTGACGAAGTTAAATGGTCTGACGAAATGGGCAAATGTGGCTATGAAATCGGCTCTGAAGAAGCTGATTGGTCTACCCACGGTGAATTCACCGACGGTAACATGGGTCACCGCCCACGTGTTAAAGGCGGCTACTTCCCAGTGCCTCCAGTAGACAGCCTGCATGATATGCGTGGCGCTATGTGTAACGCCATGGAGCAAATGGGTCTGGACATCGAAGTTCATCACCACGAAGTTGCTACTGCTGGTCAGTGTGAAATCGGTGTTAGGTTCAACACTCTGATTAAGAAAGCTGACGAAGTACAAATCATGAAGTACTGCGTTCACAACGTTGCGCACGCCTACGGCAAGACGGCCACCTTCATGCCTAAGCCAATCGTTGGTGACAACGGTTCTGGTATGCACGTTCACATGTCTTACTGGTTGAACGGTGAGAACCAGTTCGCTGGCGACGGCTATGCTGGTCTGTCTGAAGATGCTATCTACTACATCGGCGGTGTGATCAAGCACGCAAAAGCGCTCAATGCTTTCACTAACCCAGGCACTAACTCTTATAAGCGCTTGATTCCTGGTTTTGAAGCCCCTGTAATGCTGGCTTATTCAGCCCGTAACCGCTCTGCTTCTATCCGTATCCCTTACGTTTCTTCTCCTAAGGGTATTCGCGTTGAAGCTCGCTTCCCGGATCCAATTGCCAACCCATACCTGGCGTTCTCTGCCTTGTTGATGGCTGGCCTTGACGGTGTTAAGAACAAGATCCACCCTGGCGATGCAGCTGATAAGGATCTATACGACCTTCCACCTGAAGAAGGTATGGCTATCCCTCAGGTTGCTGGCAGCCTGCGTGAAGCGCTGGACTCTCTAAAAGCTGATCACGAGTTCCTGACTCACGGCAACGTGTTCACTGACGATATGATCGAAGCTTACATCGAGCTGAAGATGGAAGAAGTCCACCGTGTTGAGCAAACCACTCACCCGGTTGAATTCGACCTGTACTATTCTGTTTAATCAACAGTTTTAGTCGTTCGATAAAAGGGTCACTTCGGTGACCCTTTTTTATTGCCTATACTTTTTAAATTGCAGTTTTGTGGACGATTGAACAAAATTAACGACACAACATTCTAAACTACAAGCATCGGCGTTAACCTTGATCCTTCGGTGCAATAATTCGGCGCAACAATTCGGTGCAACAAGGCGAGCTGACATGGCAATTCAAAACAAGTCCAAATTACACATCAAGGCCTCTCTAACGCTGGCATTGATCGTACTTGTCTGTAGCGCTGTACATGCAGAGATCTATAAGATCGTCGATGAGAACGGCCGCATTACCTTTACCGATAAGCCCAGACCCAACCAAAACGCTAAAACCGTCGAGCTACTGCCATTAAACACCCAGCCAACTCACCACGCACCCACCAGCACCCCCAACAAAAAGGCTGCAAAATCTAAAGCACCTTCAGCTAGCATTGCCATCACAGCCCCTACGGATGGAACAACCATCCCCACAGGGCAGCGAACCATTCCCGTCAATGCAGCGGTTAAACCCTACTTAACCGCCGGCCAACGCATTCAGCTCTATCTCGACGGGACACCTAAAGGCTCACCTCAAGCAGGCGGCCACTACACACTGACCGAGGTATATCGCGGACAGCACACCATCCAAGCCGCCATCGTTGATAAACACGGAAAAGCCGTCAGCCACTCCAAGGCAATAACTATATACGTCAAAAGACAGACTGCACCAAAGCCAAACCCAGCCAAGTGAAAAATAAAAACTCGACCCAACAAGACCTGACGCACCAAAATAGCGCATAATATAATCTGGCAGCACCTCCCAGATCATGCCAACACTAAGCAATCTCGCCGTGTTGCCTCAACCCTGAAAGTTGGTTCGGTTTTTGCAGCTACTTTAGGGTAAGACTCTTAAAATGGTCGGACGCATTCATTTTTGACGGGATACCATGAGCATTAACCCCAATTATCATAAGATTCTCGACAACCTCAGCACAGCAGTGCTGGTGGTCGATCGCGATTGGCGCTTATTACACATAAACCCTTCTGCAGAAGCATTACTGGAAATCAGTCGCGCCAAAATTTTAGGGCGGCACATCAGTCGCTACTGCCGCGAAAACGATGGCTCGCACAGCGCATTATTGCAATCTGCAAAAGATGGCAACCAATACACAAAACGGCAAGCTCAGTGGCTGCTGCACAACAACCAAGAAATCACCGTGGATTACACGGTGACACCACTTGGAGACGATAGTGATCTAATTATTGAGGTCATGCCGCTTGATCGTATGCTGCGTATAAGCCGTGAAGAGGGTCTAATTTCCGCACAGGCGACTACTCGCGACCTGGTGAGATCTATGGCTCATGAAATCAAAAACCCTTTAGGCGGCATCCGAGGGGCGGCACAGCTACTTTCCCGCGAGCTACCCAGCGCAGAACTGACAGAGTTCACGGACATTATTATCGAAGAAGCGGACCGCTTAAGGAATCTAGTCGACCGTATGCTAGGCCCTCGTCAGCTGCCGCAAGTAGAGGCCACTAATATTCATGAGGTGCTGCAACACATCGCCAAGCTAGTGCAAACAGAACTACCTAAAAGCATACAGTTAATCAAAGATTATGACCCGAGTATCCCGGAATTCCCTGCCGACAGAGAACAGCTGATTCAGGCGCTGCTCAATATCGTTCGCAACGCCATGCAAGCTATTCAAGAATCGGATGCCGAAAGTGGATCCATCACTCTTCGAACTCGTATTCAGCGCCACTTCACCATTGGTCGCCAACATCACCCGCTTGTATGCCGCGTGGATGTTATCGACTCTGGGCCGGGGATCCCCAAGCACCTGATAGACAACATCTTCTACCCAATGATCACCGGTCGCGCCGAAGGCACTGGGCTGGGCCTAGCCATTGCGCAAAATCTTATTCAGCAACACCACGGCTTAATTGAATGCCGGAGTCAGCCGGGACAAACCTCTTTCTCAACCTTTTTACCTTTGGAACAAGAACATGCAACCGAATAATGTATGGATTATTGATGACGATCGCTCCATTCGCTGGGTTTTAGAGCGCGCACTGCAACAGGACGGCATTACGGTCACTGCGTTTGAAAATGCCGACAAAGCATTGGCCGCCTTAGAACAAGTGGGGGCGCAAACAGGGGAGCAAGAGGGCCCCGATGCCGTTATTACTGACATCCGCATGCCCGGTACAGACGGCTTTAGCCTGCTGAACATCCTGGGTGAAAAACACCCGCAACTGCCGGTCATCATTATGACGGCTCACTCGGATCTCGACAGTGCCGTCTCAGCCTACCAGGGCGGTGCTTTTGAATACCTGCCCAAACCTTTTGATGTAGACGAAGCCATCGCAGTCACCAACCGCGCGCTCGCTCACGTTCAAGAGCAGCAACAGGAAAGCAATGAAGCCGTTGAACCAGCCATTCACGCAGAAATCATTGGTGAAGCGCCCGCCATGCAAGAAGTGTTTCGCGCCATTGGCCGCCTTTCGCAATCGAATATCACTGTACTTATAAACGGCGAATCTGGCACAGGTAAAGAATTGGTTGCCCAGGCACTGCATCGACACAGCCCGCGCCGAGACAATACATTTATCGCACTGAACATGGCCGCCATCCCAAGGGATTTAATAGAATCAGAGCTGTTTGGCCATGAAAAAGGCGCCTTTACCGGAGCTGGTGGCCAGCGTAAAGGGCGCTTCGAACAAGCCGACGGTGGCACTCTTTTCTTAGATGAAATCGGTGACATGCCCGCAGAAACACAAACTCGGCTACTGCGGGTATTGGCCGACGGTGAATTCTATCGTGTTGGCGGACACACACCCGTTAAAGTCGATGTGCGCATCATTGCGGCTACGCACCAAAACCTCGAAAACCTTGTCGAAGAAAATCTTTTCCGTGAAGATTTATTCCATCGCCTAAACGTCATACGCATTCATATACCGAAGCTGTCGGAACGCCGTGAAGACATTCCCAAACTGATGCTGTATTTTTTCCAAAAGGCCGCTGCTGAGCTGGACGTTGAAACCAAAATCTTGCTCCCGGAAACAGAAGAATACATGTGCACATTGGCCTGGCCTGGCAATGTTCGACAATTAGAAAACACCGCTCGGTGGATCACTGTGATGGCACCGGGAAGAGAAGTTCATGTTGATGACCTGCCACCAGAGCTCACCGCTGCAACAAGCAGAGAAACCCAACCCGGAGACTGGGATAAAACCCTACGCCACTGGGCCGATCAGGCCTTAGCCAGCGGCCAGAACGACATCCTTTCTGAAGCCGTGCCTACCTTTGAGCGAGCACTCATTGAGACGGCCTTAAAGCACACGGCAGGCCGTAAACGTGATGCGGCAGAGCTGTTAGGCTGGGGGCGTAATACTCTGACGCGAAAATTGAAAGAGCTGGGGATGACCGCAACTAAGAACACCTCGGATAAGGAGAGGCCTGAAATATAACAGCGTCGAAAATGATCGCATATATGAAGCTAAATGCCTGATATTTAAATCGCTTTGCGTTTTTCAGGATCGACTATTTAGCAGCCTCTGCGACTTATTTTGGTCGTAATAAACATCTTGGCCCGACCCAATAGGTTCGGCCTGTCCTCCTGCATTCGGTACAAAGCCGGTATCAGCACCAAACTGATCAAGGTGCTGAACAACACTCCTCCACCCAGAGAGACTGCCATAGGCACAAACATATTCGTCGCCATGGTATCTGAAGACATCAGGGGAAGCAGGCCAACAAAGGTGGTTGTGGAAGTCAGCATAATCGGCTTGAAGCGCTCACAGGCAGAATCAACTATGGCCTCCTCAACACTAAGGCCCTCTCTTCGCAAGCGGTTAGCTTTATCAATAAGCACCAGCGACGAGTTCACAACCACGCCGGCAAGCGCCACTACACCGAGGCTCGACAAAAATACAAAATCAACACCCATCATAAAATGCCCCAGCAGGGCACCAATCGCCCCGAAGGGAATAACGCTCATGATAATAAAGGCCTGCATATAGGACTTGAGTGGGATAGATAGCAGTGCGAAAACCAGGAACATCGACAGTCCAGCCGCCATAATCAACCCTTCCATCGCCTCATTCTGTGTTTCCGCCTCACCGGTTACAGAGATAGAAATATCCGGCCAGCGCTGTTTAATCTGCGGGAATACATCCCTCTCCAGCCT
Organism: Cellvibrionaceae bacterium; assembly: GCA_030597965.1. Classification (GTDB taxonomy): domain Bacteria; phylum Pseudomonadota; class Gammaproteobacteria; order Pseudomonadales; family Cellvibrionaceae; genus JAUVQU01. Next base: position 13,788 of record JAUVQU010000016.1, on the reverse strand, counting down.
TGCCAGCACCTGTTCAGGCGCTGCAATACCGCGATCAACATCGGCAATCACTTTCACTACACGCTTGCCATCGACCCTCTGTATTGTCGACATGCCTCGCTCAATAGAAACCTTAGCCACACTACTAAATGGTACTTCAGCACCATCGGCGGTACGGATGCGCATCATTTCCAGGTTACCAAGACTGCGTCGTTCACCCTCAGGGTATCGCACATAGACACGCACCTCATCCTTACCCCGCTGGATCCTCTGCACCTCTTCACCATAAAACGCCTGGCGAACCTGTTGGGCTAGATCTCTAGTGCTTAGCCCAAGTGTTCGCGCCTCTGGTAATAGCTCCAGATGCACCTCATGTCGGCCGCCGCGAAAACTGTCAAAAATATCGTAAACGCCAGCGATATTGTAGAGATTCTGCTTTACCTGAGCTGCTGCATCTCGCAGGCGCTCAAAATCACGCCCCCTCAATTCAATAGATACAGGGTCGCCTACATCGAGAAAGTCCGCAGTAAATGTCTGCTCAACAGCACCGGGGACTGCTCCGGCCAATTCACGCCAACGCTTGGCAAATTCTGTTGTCGACGGACCAACATAGTCATCTGGCAGCTCAATCTCTAAAGCGACTTCAGCAAAGTGGCTACCGCTGGCCGTCACAGTGGACGTGCTGTTTTTACCTACCTGCGTACCCACCGAGACCAGAATATGGCGAATACGGGAGTTTTTTTCGCCCTCACCCCTCATGGCATCCATCTCTATACGCAACTCTTCTGCCGCACGCTCCAGCTGAATGGCGGCCCTGGCAGTTTCTTCCGCTGCCGTACCCTCCGGCATGACAACAGTTGCATAAATTCTTTCGCCGGCGATCGCAGGGAAAAACTGAATAACCATATGGCCACCGGCAATAATGCCGTAGGTAATAATTAGCACCGACAGTGCCACACTCAAGGTGGCGTAGCGCCACTCAATGATGCGTCTGATAAAAGGCCTGTACCGCTCTTCTACAAATCTTGCCAGCCCATCAGTCATTTTTTTCTCAACCATGTCCCACCTGTCCACCAGAGACTTGCTGTCTCCCGGCTTTTTGACCGGATGACGGGAAAGGTGTGAAGGCAGAATGAGCTGAGACTCAACCAGCGAAAAAACCAACGCCAATATGGCCGTGTAGCCAATGGCGGCAATGAAATCAGACAGGCCGCCGGTGATACTCACTAAAGGGATAAAAGTGGCTATAGTTGTCAGCACACCAAAAATAACTGGCATGGACACTTCCTGAGTACCCTTGACCGCAGCCTCTTTGGCAGAAAACCCCTTTTTCTGGTAATGGTCAATACGCTCACCAACCACGACCGCATCATCCACCAAGACCCCCAGTACGAGTATCAACCCCATCACAGTCATAGTTGATATGGACAGGTCAAATACTGGAAACATGAGCACGGCCCCAAAGACGGCAATGGGAATACCCAGGGCCACCCAGCAAGCCAGGCGGAGCCTCAAAAACAATCCCAGCACCACCAGCACCAGAAGCAAGCCACTGGCGGCATTTTTACCCAGTGTACTCATGCGATTAATAAGATCCAGAGACTCATCCTGCCATACCGTGACTTCAATGCCATCAGGCATCCATCGACGGGCGTCTTTCAAATAAGCCTTTACTTCCCGGGCAATATTCAGCACATCTTCTTTGCCAATACGGCGTACATCCACAACAATCGCCCGCTCACCATCAAAGGTGGCCTTCAGGTCTGAATCTTCGAAACCGTCAACAATATGAGCAATATCGCCCAGTCTTACCCGAGTGCCATCAGCATGAGCCAGCACAACGATATCCGCATACTCCTGTCCCCAGTAGGCCTGAGCTTTTGTACGCAGCAGTATCTGCCCCCCCTCAGTTTTCACCATGCCTCCGGGAAGATTCAACGAGTTGGCGCGGATAGTCTCCGCCACCCCGGACAGGGTTAACCCATGACGACGCAGAGTGGCTTCAGATATCTCAAGAGAAAGTTCGTAGGGTCTGGTGTAAACGAGCTGAACCTGACTAACCTCAGGGAGTATAGAAATATCATCTTTAATACGCTGTCCCAGGCGCTTGAGTGAGTGCTCATCAGTATGGCCGTGAATCACCACCTGCAGGCCGGCGGCCATCATTGTTTGCTCGGTTACAACTGGGGGTTCGGCACTTTTAGGAAAACTATCGATACCGTCGACTTTGTTTTTAATATCACTGCGAACCTTGCTTTTATCAGCACCAGAACTCAGCTCAGCCGTCAGGCTGCACAAACCCTGAGATGCGGAAGCGGTTATCTGTTTAATACCTTCCGTACCAAAAATTGCCTCTTCCAGACGCACACAGATACTTTCTTCCACTTCTTCAGCGGTTGCCAGGGGATAAACCACTCTGACATTTACCGCCTCAAATTCAAGATTGGGAAACTCCTCCCTGTGCAGTGTTGTAAATACAGAAAAACCACCGAAAGCCATCAGCAGCATCAATAGATTGGCGGCAACCGGGTTGTCGACAAACCAGGCAATAACCCGCCTCACAGTTCCGGCCTCTCTTCCTGCTCAACGGGCTTCACTTTCATGCCTTCAACCACAACATTCAGCGCTGAAATACAGACCCTTTCACCTTCACTCAGCCCCTCCTCCACAAGCACATGATCATACTCGGTACGCAGTAACTTCACTCTGCGCATATGTATCCTGTCCTCGGCATCCACCACAAGAATATGACCATCATCGCGAACAGCAACCCTTGGAAGGCGAACAACATTTTCAACGACTTTACCTTCAATCGAAGCTTGAACAAACAGTCCCACCGGAAGCACTTCACCTTCTGGCTGGGCAATTTTCGCCACACCGAAGACCATCCGCGAACGAGCATCCAGCTCCGCTTCAGTTCGCACCAGTACGGCAGGCCAAGTTTTCTTCGATCCAGCATAATCAGCACTAATCTTTACCTCGACCTGAAGATCCGAGCCTCCCGCTGGCAACGTCAGGTAATGAAGCTGATCACTGGCAATTGGAAGCCGCACCTCGAAAGAATCAATAGAGTAGAGTTCAGCCACCACCTCACCACGACGCACAAACTGACCAACTGCAATCGACTCACTGCGCACGCGGCCCGTATAGGCCGCCTTCAGCACGGTCCTTTCGACGTCACGCTGTGCACGAGAAAACGCACTCTGGGCACGTACCTTCTCCGCCCTGGTCAAATTATAACGGCGCTTACTGTCATCGTATTTTGTCTGGCTCACCAGCTTCTGGCGGTGTAGCTTGCTGTTGCGATTGTATTCATCACCGGCAAACGACTGCTCTACGCTGGCCTGCTGCAACATAGCCTCGGCTACATCAGCCACAGCTTGATAGTCTTCTACCTCTATCCTTAAAAGCGCATCACCCTCAGCAAAATGCCCGCCACTGACTAGAGCATCTGACACCCAACTGACACGACCATCAACTTCCGGCACCAGCGTCGACTCAATACGGGGCTTAAGTACGCCCTCAGAGCTCACTTTTAATGTTTCCGATTTCAACACAGCCGTTTGCACCATCACGGCCGGTAAAAGTGCGGTTGGTTGCTGCAATTCCAGCTCTGGCTTAGTCGCCATTAAAAGAGATGCAACTAAGCAGGCCCCCAAAAAAATGACAACGGGCAATACTTTCTTATTTACAAGCCTTTTCACTTTTTTCTCCATGCCGTGTCCTTGGACGCGGCGATTGATTCAGCAACAGGATCCTTTGCCACCCCAGCGGTTTAACTCGCTAATATTAAACGGCTTACTATAAAGCTTAAGCGCGCCGGACTGAAGGTGTTGGCGCGACAAGAATAGTTAAGAAAATCAGTTCAGTCGCATTAAGCTTCGATGAAAATGTTGTATTATTGATACTCAGGTCTCAATTAGAGTCATTCATAAGCACTCGCTGAGCTCTGGTTCACAGCACATTTTTCACTATGCTTTATGGTGTATGTGTTCATCCATACAAAGCCCGAAAGGAACTCGATAATGAGCAGGCTCAATCACCTTCTATGCAGCGCACTACTAAGCGCACTACTCACAGGAGCTGCCCTGCCTTCCGTAGCGGCCAATACCAGTTCAGACCCCCGAATAAACACCATTTTCACCACGAAAGAAGCGCAAACGAAGTTTTTATCCTATCTGGCTGAAAAACCAACAACGGGAGAGCTACTCATCGACGTAGCATCCACCCAAGGCTGTAAATATAAAAACGCCAAAGAAGTCCAGCATGCAACGATAAAGCTGGAAGGTTCAGACGTACTATTTGCCAAGTTCTTTGAGCCTAATAAAGTCTATAAAGAAGCCCTTAAGAAAGCGCTCAACATCTGCGTTTAAACGCCTACACCTAAAAGCACCCAGCTTAAGACACCTTGCCATCATCCGTCACCTGAACACCTTCTCGGCGCAAACGCTGTATCTGCTCTTGTGCCGCGACGGAATCTTTAAGTACGACCTGCCCCAACGTATTGACCACGCGATGCCAAGGCAGGCCATACTTCTCAGAGCATGAAGATAAGACCCTTGCGACTTGACGTGCCGCTCTTGGGTTGCCCGCTAAGCGAGCCACCTCTCCATAACTAAATACCGACCCCGCAGGAATCGCTGAGACGACCTCAATGATCTCCCGGGTCAACGGCGTCAGTTTTTCAAAATCTTGATCCATCAACAACCCAGTCTCTATTTAGCTTAATAAAAGGCCTAAAAAAACCCGCCAATCTTACGATGGGCGGGTTTTAATTCTAGCTCAAACAATACTTAATTAACGGTTTCACTTGCAGCGGCTCCCTGCTGCTCTTGCTGGGCTCGTGCAACCGCCTGAGCAAACAACGCGTCAAAGTTAACCGGCGGTAACATCAACGCCGGGAAGCTGCCTTTGATCACAACATTATCAATCGCTTCACGGGCGTATGGGAACAAGATGTTAGGGCAGACAGTATTTAATACCTGAGCCAGGTTCTGGCCTTCAATACCTTCAGCCGTAAATACACCCGCTTGGTGCACCTCAATCAAGAATACGGTTTCGTCTTCCAGCTTAACGGTCACGGTCATCATCAAAACAACTTCGTATAAGTCATCTTTGATTTTGTTGGTTTTAATGTTCAGCTCTTGGTCAACTTTTGGCTGCCACTGTTTACTGAATGCGCCGGCACCTTGTGGCGCCTCGAAGGATAAATCCTTCAGGTAAATACGCTGTACAGCAAACTGCTGCTTCGGTGCTTCAGCGGCCGCTTCCGTTTTCGCTGCGCTATTTTGTTCTTCGGCCATGATCCGGTCCTATTTATTATTAATGTGAAAACGCTACGCAGGCCTCGCCTTAAGTAACGTGTTTTATTGAGTTATGGGGCTATTTATCAATGGGCTATATTTATTTATGGGGTTAGCAAAAGGGCTTTCAACCCTTTTTTTGAAATTTTTATCCGCCGGTCAGTTTTTACGCACTGACCAAAACATCCAGCTCACCAGTACGTTCCAGCAGCATCAGGTCATCACAACCGCCAATGTGCTCATCGCCAATCCAGATCTGCGGGACTGTATGACGGCCAGACCTGGCCATCATTTCACGGCGCAATGACACATCGCCGTCCACAGAAACTTCTGTATAGGGGATATTTTTCTTATCCATCATGTACTTAGCACGGACACAATAAGGACAGAATTGTGTGGTGTAAATAGTAGCAACTGACACAGTAACGCCTCGTTAAATCACTTAACTTATTTAGCTTACTTATTTATTTAACAACAGGCAGGTTATTCGACTGCCAATCCGTCATGCCACCCTCAAGACGCACAATATCAAAGTCCAAGGCCTTTAGTTGACGACCTGCGGCACCCGCATGCTGGCCCATCTTATCGACCAGCACGATGGTCTTGCCTTTGTGTGTATCCAGCTCTTTACTTCGGCTGCTCAGGCTTGCATGGGGGATATTCAATGCATCAACGATATGACCGGCTTTATATTCCGCCGCATCGCGGACATCAACGACTACAGCACTGTCACTGTTCACCAAGCGAGTCAATTGGTGATGGGAGATGGTCGTTCCACCTTTCTGTTTTTCAGTCCAGGCGTAGGCGTAAATCAATACCACCAGCACACTGACTAAGATCCATTGCTCACTGACAAACGTTACAAATAATTCCACAGCCTATATTCCTGTTGTTGATCTCTATTACGCGCCAACCATTTCGGCATCACACGCTTTTGTCTCTCGTAAAAAGCCGCGCAGTATAACAGCTCTTAACCATTTTATAGAGTTGCTGTCGTCAAATAGGATAGAATCACACCCATCTTAACCGCCAGGACTTGCCCCCAGGCGCTTTTATAGCCACGAATTGATAAGACTACCCATGACTGACACTAAGAAACCCGTTGTACTACTCATCCTTGATGGCTTTGGATACTCAGACCAAGCGCAATACAACGCGATTCACGCCGCCAATACCCCCGTGCTGGATAAAATGTTTGAGCGCCAGCCGCACACATTGATTCACACATCAGGCATAGAGGTAGGTCTGCCCGAAGGCCAAATGGGTAACAGCGAAGTGGGCCACATGACCCTGGGTGCTGGCCGCGTGGTTTACCAAAACTTCACCCGCATCAACAAAGCCATCAGTGACGGCGACTTCTTTACCAATGACGCATACCTGGCTGCCATTGATAAAGCCGTAAATACCGGTAAAGCTGTGCACATTTTAGGGCTGCTATCACCCGGTGGCGTACACAGCCACGAAGCACATATTCACGCTGCCGTAGAACTGGCCGCCCAGCGCGGAGCCAAAGAAATTTACGTGCACGCTTTTCTCGACGGTCGTGACGTGCCACCTCGCAGCGCAGAACCCTCATTAATATCTATGACCGAGAAACTGACCGAGCTCGGTGTTGGCCGTATAGCGTCTATCTCGGGTCGATTCTTTGCCCTGGATCGCGATCACCGCTGGGATCGAGTTCAGCAGGCCTACGATCTAATGACTGAAGGTAAAGCCAGCTACACCGCAGCGTCTGCATTAGAGGGGCTTCAAGCCGCCTATGAGCGCGACGAAAATGATGAATTTGTTAAAGCCACTGTCATTGCGGCCGAAGGTGAAAGCCCAGCCACGCTAAACGACGGTGATGTCGTTCTATTTATGAATTTCCGACCAGATCGCGCGCGCGAAATAACACACGCATTGGTCGACAGTAATTTTGAAGGGTTCCTGCGCAACAAGTGGCCTCAACTGGCTGACTTTGTTATGACCACCGAATACGCAGCCAATATTGATACGCCTTGTGCGTTCCCACCGGACAATCTTGTTAACTCCTTTGGCGATGTCATGGCGCAATCCGGCAAGCAACAATTACGCATAGCTGAAACCGAAAAGTACGCCCACGTCACTTTCTTCTTCAGTGGCGGCCAAGAGGAGTTATACGAAGGCGAAGACCGTATTCTAGTGCCGTCACCTAATGTGGAAACCTACGATGAGCAGCCGGAAATGAGCGCGCCCGAAGTGACCGAAAAATTGGTTGCTGCGATTGAATCTGGAAAATACGACAGTATTATTTGTAACTACGCCAACTGTGATCAAGTAGGCCACACCGGCAATTATGAAGCATCCATTCAAGCGGTCGAAGCCGTCGATGGATGCCTTGACAAAGTATTCACCGCCTTGGAAAAAGTTGGTGGCGAAGCCTTTGTTACTGCCGATCACGGCAACGTGGAAATTATGTTTGACGAAGCCAACAATCAAAAACACACACAGCACACGACACTTCCCGTACCGTTCATTTATGTTGGCCCGCGCAACCTCAACCTAAGAGACAACGGCAGCCTGGCGGATGTAGCCCCCACACTTTTGGCCATGCTGGACATTGAGCAGCCCGCCGAGATGACAGGCCAAAGCTTAGTTGAGTGGGCGTGAATCAACACATGCTGAGCAACACGATAAAACTGTCTCGTTTTCTTTGTGCTCTATCGCTCTTTTCAATGTTAGTCAGCGGAGCTGTCCATGCCGGCTCATCCGAAGATGAGTACAAAGAAAAATTGCAGTCACTGCAGAGGAACATCAATCAGCTCAAAAACGAACTGGAAGATGTCAAAAGTAGCCGCAATCAATTGGAGCGTGAACTGCAAACATCAGAAGTCAATATCGGCAAACTGACAAGCAGTATCAACCGCCTCAAGGAGGAGCTTGCCAGCGGAAAAAAGCAGTTACTGCAACTCAATCGCCATCGCACTGAGTTGCAGATACAACGCCGCGAACAGCAAAAAGCCATCGCCGAATACATCAACAGCGCCTACCGCCTTGGGCAACAGAGCCAAATTAAGTTGCTGCTGAATCAGCAAAACCCCGACGAACTAGCTCGCACTCTCAAATACCACGAATATTTCATTGAAGCCCGTACCGATAAAATTGACGCGTTTCTTAGCACTATTGCTGAATTAGATACGATCGAGCCCAAGATTGCGGCTGAAACTCAATCAATCAAAGATAAACAAGGTTCTCTACAAAAACGTCATTCACAATTGCTGGTCAAACAGAAAGATCGTCAACTAGTACTTAAAAACCTAAGCGCCACCATCAAAAGCAAGGACGATCAACTCAAACAGAAAACCAGAGATCGCGAACGTCTCGAGCGACTACTGGAAGAAGTCACCCAAGCTATAGCCAACTTAACCATTCCCGGTGGGGGTCAACCCTTTGAAAAGCGCCGGGGTAAAATGGCATGGCCAGTTAAAGGCCCGCTCCTCAATAGCTTTGGCAGCGCTAAAAAAGTAGGAGAATTACGCTGGGAAGGTATACGCATAAAAGCCTCCCTGGGGAATGACGTACAGTCTATCCATCACGGGCGCGTCGTATTTTCTGATTACCTGCGCGGCCACGGCCTATTAATGATTGTCGATCACGGCAAAGGTTATATGAGCCTATATGCCCATAACCAAGCCTTACTAAAAGATCTAGGTGACTGGGTCAACGCCGGGGAAATCATCGCCAAGGTGGGCAACACGGGAGGCCAAAGCCAAACCGGGCTTTATTTTGAAATTCGCCACCAAGGTAAACCGACCGACCCAACAAAATGGTGTGCTCGCCGCTAACATTACCGGGCAAAATTACCGGGCAAAAGAGACTCGTGATTAGGCATAGGCTTTGGCGTAAGATATCCATTAATAATAACTATGTACTTGCCAAAAAAGCGACCAAAGAAAACTGCCAAGAATTTTCTTAGCCAATAGTGGTCTACAGGGTGCAAACAACACAAGCGACCGCTAAATATCTTGCCGGAGTAAATATGCAGTTCAACCCTAAAGCGCTCATCACCCTTCCCGTGTTAATGGTATTAATGGCCCCATGCTCTTGGGCGGAGCCTGATACGTCAGCATCCTTATCGGATGCCCCCGCCCCATCTATAGAAGACACCGCCCCCAAAGGCCGCCTGCCACTGGAAGAGTTGCGAACCTTTACCCGTGTCTACGAGCACATCCGCAACGATTACATTAAAGAGGCCGACGACGCCACACTGCTCAAGTACGCCATCAAAGGCATGCTTGCCGAGCTCGACCCTCACTCCACCTACCTGGACGCCAGCTCATTTGAAGACTTGCAGCGAGATACCACCGGTGAATACGGCGGCCTTGGCATCGAAGTCGGCATGCAAGACGGCCTAGTTAAAGTTATTTCCCCTATCGATGACACCCCCGCCGCCAAAGCCGGAATAGAATCCGGGGACCTGATCGCCGAAATTGATGGTACTCCCGTAAAAGGACTCAGCCTGGGCGACGCCGTAGAGATGATGCGCGGACTGGTCGGCACCGAAATAGAATTGCTCATTCTGCGAGAAGGTGAAGACAAACCCCTGGACATCACCATTACTCGTGATGTCATTAAAGTTCAGAGTGTTCGCTGGAAAATCCTTGAGAAAGAGTATGGCTATCTGCGTATTGCTCAATTTCAACTCAATACCGGCATTGAAACCAAAGACGCCATTAAAGGTATGTTCAAAGACACTCCTGATTTAAAAGGTATTATTCTAGACCTTCGCAATAATCCGGGCGGCTTATTACAAGCATCGGTAGCAGTAGCAGGCGCTTTTTTAGACGGCGGCTTGGTGGTGTACACCGAAGGTCGTACCGAGAATTCCAACAATCAGTTCCACGCTGAACCGGGTGATTCAAGCAATGGCTTGCCCGTGGTTGTACTCATCAATGGCGGCTCCGCCTCTGCTTCGGAAATTGTCGCCGGAGCATTGCAGGATCATCGCCGCGCTGTGATTTTGGGCACACAGAGCTTTGGTAAAGGTTCGGTACAATCGGTACTGGAGCTCAACGAAACTCAGGCGATTAAATTAACGACGGCACTGTACTACACACCTAATGGCCGCTCGATTCAGGCTCAGGGCATTGCCCCCGACATTGTAGTTGAACGCGCCAAAGTAGAAGCTATTCGCCCAAATTATTCCCGCATTACAGAAGCCGACTTAAGCGGCCATTTGGATAACGCTAATGGCGGCGAAGAAAAAAACAGTAAACGCCGCGAGCAAGAAAACAATGAACGCGATGGGCTATTCTCACAAGACAATCAACTGTTTGATGCTTTGAATTTATTAAAAGGGCTCAATTTATTTGGCGGACACAGATCCAATACCGCCGCAGAGTCGTCCTCTAACGAGTCCGATTAAATAAGTAGTGCTATGTCTTTAATAAAGCGCAATCGCATCCGTCGCTGGAAAACCTACGCATCAAACTGGCTACTGATGTCAGCTCTCATCGTGCCCACGCTTGCTGCAGCTGGCAATAAATACGCTCCATCAACTTACGAATATCACCCTCAAGCAAAAAGCCAAGTTGCCATCATCATTGATGATATCGGTTATCGCTTAGACAGTGGCCTGAAAGCCGCTCGCTTCCCCGCACCACTAACACTCGCGATCCTGCCCTTCAGCCCCAACGGCAGAAAACTCGCGGCACTTGGTTTCCTTGAGGGTAAAACCATCATGATGCACGTTCCAATGAGCAATATTCAGCAAACACAATTGGAGCCTGGTGGTTTAACCGAGCAAATGGACAAAGCCACATTGATCAGCGCACTTCGGAATAGCCTGACAACCATCCCCTATGTCACTGGTATCAACAACCACATGGGCAGCCGTCTCACGCAATTACCCCAAACCATGAACTGGGTTATGGAAGAACTAAAACAACAAGATTTATTTTTTATCGACAGCCGTACCACAGCCGATAGTTGCGCTTGGTCTGCCGCACAGAAACACCAACTGCCCACCAACAAGCGCGATGTTTTTCTCGACAATGAACGCAGCCCAGAGGCCATCAATAAACAACTGGATCAATTAATCCTGCTCGCCCGAAAAAACGGCAGTGCTGTTGCCATCGGTCACCCCTATCCTGAAACAATGGCCGCCTTAAAAGAACGCATACCTCAGCTTAATCGGCAGGGCATTACGCTGGTGCCTATCGATCAATTACTTGTAACGGTCACACCGCAACAAGCTGCTGCCGCCCAGTGCCTTGAAGGCGTTACAGAGACTACAGATATCGTCCGTGATGACGCACCGAGTGCAACACTACGCCCACAATATGCAGCTCAGCCTCTTGCTCCAATTCAATAACCTCTCGGCCACCCAATAAACCTCTCAAGCAATTTAACTCTAAATCAAGTAACCCGCAAAATAGCTCCCCGTCCATCGACACCGCCACTAAATGTCCGTGCTGAGGCTTTACGGCTCGGTCCACAACCAGCAAGTCCCCATCAAATACTCCCTGTTCAGGGAAGCCTTCTCCATTTACCCGCGCGTAGAACATTGTTCGCGGACTAGTGATGAGCTGCTGGTTTAAATCCATCTCCACATCATCTTCGCCTGAAGAATCCGACCCTGAATACAAGCTATGCACAAATAGCGATAATGGCATCTGACAGGTTAACTCTGGGGTAAAGCTCTCAATAACCCTCATGGGCAGCTCCTTTCAAAGGACGAATAATATACTGTATAGGCATACAGTATATTTAAATTGCAATTTTTTGCCAAGGCGCTTTTAACCAATAACAATAATTAACTAAGCCATAACAACAAGAACGCTATAATCAAAAAAACAAAAAAGGCGGCACCATGCTCCCTCGAATCCACGCCTGCGCATCTTGCGCAACTGTATTACTTTTATCTGCCGCTTCTGCAATGGCCGAAACTAAGCAATTGCTCTGGGGCGATACCCACGTACACACCTCCTATTCCCCCGATGCGTATCTAAGCGGAAACTTCAGCGCGACACCCGAAACAGCCTATCGCTTTGCTATGGGCTTGCCGGTGATTCATCCCTCCACCCGAACCCGTGTGCAACTCGAAACTCCACTGGACTTTCTCGTCGTCGCTGACCACGCGGAAAGCATGGGGGTTTTTAAGGCCGCCGCTGAGGGCAAAATACCTAGGGAAGGCATGGGGTTAACCGATAAAATACTGGCCTGGCTCACCGAAAAAGGCATGGCCTGGATGACCGGCGACCCGGAGAACATCATCTACTTTATGAAGTTTGCCACAGCCAAGACAACCGATGTTGTGGAGTCGGCAAAGTCGTCACCCAACCTACCAATACCGGGTACAGCTATCATAAGGCGCAACACATGGGATGCATCCATTGAAGCCGCGGATGCCTATAACAATCCAGGTGAGTTCTCCGCCATTATCGGGTGGGAGTGGAGCTCTATTCCCGCCGGCGCCAATTTACACCGCGTTATCTTCACCGCAAGCGATGCCAGTGTTGCCAAAAACTGGATTCCCTACGCCTCGTCCGAAAGCAACTACCCTGAAGACTTATGGCGTTGGCTGGATAAAACCTCCGCCGAAACCGGTGCGGACTTTATCTCCATCCCCCACAATTCCAATATCTCTCGCGGCTTTATGTTCCCTGCTGAGAAAACCCTAAAAGACAATCCAATTGATGAAGAGTGGATTAACCTGCGCGCTAAATTTGAAAATGTTGTTGAGGCCACGCAAGTGAAGGGGGATTCGGAAACCGCTTCGGTCGTTTCACCCAACGATCCTTTTGCAGACTTTGAAAATTTCCCCTATTACCTGAAGCCGGGAGTGGGCGATTACAAACCAGGAAAAGGCGACTTTGTCCGCTCTGGCTTACTCACCGGCTTAGTTCTTGAGCAAAAGCTGGGAACAAATCCCTACAAATTTGGATTAATTGGAGCAACCGATTCACACACGGGTCTGGCCACCGCTGAAGAACCAAATTTCTGGGGAAAAATGGCAACTGACGCCAAGCCAGAAGATAAAGGCAAAGACAATAATCACATCCCTAAGCTGGGCTGGCTTATGTCCGCCTCCGGTTTAGCCGCTGTATGGTCGGAAGAAAATACTCGTGGATCTATCTTCGCCGCGTTTAAGCGTAAGGAAGTGTACGCAACGACTGGCCCACGTATTGCTGTTCGTGTATTCGGCGGCGCCGACATCACGGCTGAGGATCTCGCCAGCACAGACATAAACACAGCCAGTGAAAAAGGCGTGCCCATGGGAGGCGAGCTAATTGCGCTCACCTCCGCGCCCTCCTTTTTAGTCCACGCAGCTAAAGATCCGATGAGCGCCCACCTGGATCGAGTTCAAATGATTAAAGGCTGGTACAACAAGGGGGAAACATTTGAGAAAGTATACGACATTGTCTGGGCTGGTGACCGTGCAGTAAATGCCAATGATATGGTCCCCGAGGTGCCAAACACTGTTGATATTAAAACGGGAGAGTATTCTAACGAACACGGTACCGAAACCTTGTCGACCGTTTGGACA
>JAUVQU010000237.1 GCA_030597965.1 Cellvibrionaceae bacterium | reverse complement strand
GGCTATTTCCACAGAATTCGATGATATTTGGGGTTGGGTATACTCTTATGATTAAGCAGAGAACTCTTAAAAATGCTATTCGTGCAACCGGTCTGGGCTTGCACACGGGTGATAAAATTTATTTAACCTTGCTGCCGGCTCCTGTTAATACAGGTATTGTTTTTCGCCGGGTAGATCTTGACCCTGTGGTGGATATTCCTGCGAAAGCCGAGAACGTCGGTGATACTACGCTATCCACAACCCTTATGAAGGGTGATGTTCGTGTTTCAACTGTTGAGCATTTGTTGTCGGCGATGGCCGGTATGGGTATCGATAATGCCATCGTTGAAGTGAGCGCTGCCGAAGTGCCAATAATGGACGGAAGTGCTGGTCCATTCGTATTTTTAATTCAGTCGGCAGGTATTGAAGAGCAAAATGCGGCAAAGAAATTTATTCGTATTAAGCGACCTGTGATTGTTAAAGATGGTGATAAACACGCCAGTTTTCACCCATTTGATGGTTTTAAAGTATCTTTCTCAATTGAGTTTGACCACCCAGTATTCGCCAACAGAACGCTAAGTGCAGAAGTGGATTTCTCCAGTACCTCTTTTGTTAAAGAGGTTAGTCGTGCGCGTACCTTCGGGTTTATGCATGAAATTGAATATTTGCGTGCCAAGGGCTTGGCGAAGGGTGGCAGTATGGATAACGCCATCGTTGTGGATGAATACCGCATTCTTAATGAAGACGGTCTGCGCTACGAGGATGAATTTGTAAAGCACAAAATTCTTGATGCAATTGGTGATTTGTACCTCCTGGGTAATAGTTTGATTGGTGAATTTAAGGCGCACAAATCAGGACATGCGTTGAATAATTTGTCTTTACGTCAATTGATAGCCGATGAGGATGCGTGGGAGGTGGTGACGTTTGATGATGAAGCCGAGGCCCCAATTTCTTATATAAAACCTATCTTGGCCGTTTAATGTTGATCTAACTCTCAATTTTGCTAGAGGGTTCGGTCAATGCTTCTCGTTTTTATTGCTAACCTACTGTTTTTTATGTCATATTTTGTTTTGAAGTAAGCCTTGTCATATCCCTTATAAAAGCTGCAGGGTTGATAATAGTTTAAGCCCTATGTTTAAACACTACAGTCATAGTTTAAACACTATATTTTTGAGCCCGTATGGGCTGTTTAACTCTCATGAAATTAATCGTAGTCAGTAAGCGCCATGGTCGTACACGTAGTTTTACTCTGAGTGGGTGGATACGTGGGCTTTTGGGCGTCTGCATGATTGGCTTACCTGCAGGTTTTGGTATCTGGTTGGGCCAGGCGTTAATGTATGGGGACGGTGAAGACCTGTTCACGCGTGATACCACGCGCATCTGGAATCAGGCGCTGTCAGAACAACAGAAAGAACTTGAGAGTTCAACGCAGCATTCACAGGAGCAGCTCGCGGCACTGACATTACGCATGGCGGAATTACAGGCGCGTCTATTTAGATTGGATGCGTTGGGTGAGCGACTGACAACTATCGCTAAACTGGATGAGGGCGAATTTGATTTTAGCCAGCCTCCCGCTTTAGGGGGCCCTGAATCGGCCGCCCTGGGTGATGCTTATCAGGCACCTGAATTCATGCAGGTGGTTGATCGGTTGGCGGCCACAGTTGAAAGTCGAGAGCAGCAGCTTGATATCCTCGAAGCGCTGTTGGCCAAGCGTAAAATACAAAAGGATGTATTCCTTGCCGGGCGGCCTATTACAAAAGGTTGGATGTCTTCCCGCTATGGTCGTAGAACTGATCCATTCAAAGGGCATGTGGCTTGGCATAATGGCGTCGATTTTGCCGGAAAGTTAGGTTCCGATGTGGTGTCTGTAGCGGCTGGTGTTGTGACCTGGTCCGATGATCGTCGTGGTTATGGCCAAATGGTCGAGGTCAATCATGGTCATGGGTTCAGTACACGTTATGCCCATAACTCAGAAAACCTCGTCAAATCTGGCGATGTGGTTAAAAAAGGCCAAGTTATTGCTTTAATGGGATCCAGTGGTCGCTCTACTGGCCCGCATGTTCATTTTGAAGTCTATAAAAACGGTCGCTCAGTCGACCCTGCCGCGTATATTCATCGCACACACCGCTAAACCATCTTTTACTTGCTTCTATAAGCACCTTTCGATTTACTGTGCCAGCATTCTAATTACAGTCTCGGCGCAAGCCCCATTTACATGATTATATTTCGGATTTTCACATGATAGGTAAGTTGATCAGAGCCGTTGTCGGCACTAAAAATGATCGAGAATTGAAACGTCTTGGCAAGCTGGTTAAAAAAATCAATGAGCTGGAAGAGGTAACCAAAGCTCTGACTGATGATCAGTTGAAGGCGAAAACAGCCGAATTTAAATCCCGCTTTGAGCAGGGTGAAACTTTAGATCAACTCTTGCCAGAAGCCTTTGCCGTGGTGCGTGAGGCGGGTGACCGGGTCATGTCAATGCGACATTTTGATGTCCAGTTGATCGGCGGTATGGCGATGCACGAAGGCCGTATTGCTGAAATGCGTACGGGTGAAGGTAAGACGTTGATGTCGACCCTGGCGGCTTACTTAAATGCCTTGTCAGGTAAAGGTGTACATGTGGTGACAGTGAACGCTTATCTGGCCACGCGTGATGCTGCCTGGATGAGTCCCATTTTTGAGGCGTTGGGTATGACGGTGGGTGCAATTATGCCGGGCCAACCTCGCGATGAAAAATACGTTGCTTATCAGGCCGATGTGACCTACGGCACTAATAATGAATTTGGTTTTGATTACCTGCGCGACAATATGGCGCTGCGCAAAGAAGACAAGATGATTCGTGCATTAAATTTTGCGATTGTGGATGAAGTGGATTCCATCCTTATCGATGAGGCACGGACACCGCTGATCATCTCTGGGTCGACGGAAGATAGCTCGCAACTCTATAAGCAGATGAATGCATTGATCCCTAACCTGACGCCTCATTCTGAGGAGGAAGAGGGTGATTACACCCACGATGAAAAATCTCGCCAGGTCGAGTTAACCGAAGCGGGCCACCAAAAAGTTGAAGATTTGTTGATCCGTACAGGGCAGCTTGAAGAGAATGACAGCTTGTATGCAGCAGCAAACTTAAATTTATTGCACCATGTTCACGCTGCATTGCGTGCCTATGTATTGTTTCATAATGACGTGGATTATATTGTTCAGGAAAATCAGGTGGTGCTGATTGATGAGCACACGGGTCGTACCATGGCCGGTCGTCGCTTGTCTGAAGGTTTGCATCAGGCCCTGGAAGCTAAAGAGGGTGTGGCAATCCAAAGTGAGAGTCAGACGTTGGCCTCCACAACCTTCCAGAACTTCTTCCGTCTTTATAACAAGCTGTCTGGTATGACCGGTACAGCGGATACCGAAGCGTTTGAATTTAATGAGATCTACGGTTTAGATGTGGTGGTTATTCCAACTAATCAGTCGGTTCAGCGCCAAGACTTAAATGACCTGATCTACCTGACGGTTGAAGAGAAGTTTGACGCTATTGTGCGTGACGTAAAGGCGCTTAGTGAAACGGGCGCGCCG
>JAUVQU010000029.1 GCA_030597965.1 Cellvibrionaceae bacterium | reverse complement strand
GTCCTCAGCGGCAATAAGATTCGCAAGCTAGAGTTTACCCTTGCCGAAGCAAGAGAGCAGGGCTGCAATGCACTGATCACCTGTGGTGGTTTGCAGTCCAACCACTGCCGCGCCACCGCATTATTGGGTGCGCAGTTGGGTTTTGATGTTCATCTGATTTTGCGCGGTGAAATTTCCGATACCAATGATGGTAACTTACTGTTGGATGGTAATTTACTCCTAGATGCTGTGGCAGGTGCTCATATAGAGACCTATCCGCAGCAGGGCTTTGCAAAACACCTAAACCAGCGATTACAGGATAAAGCCGAAGCGCTACGAGCTGCAGGTAAAACGCCTTTTATTATTCCTACAGGTGCCAGTGATGATATTGGTTGTTGGGGTTATGTCTCGGCCTGTGAAGAGCTCTCCTGGGATTTTCAGCAAAAGGGTATCCAGCCATTTGGTATATACACCGCCACTGGTTCTGGCGGTACCCAGGCAGGTTTAACGGCCGGTGCAGAATTGTTTCAGTTGGGTTGTCCTGTTACGGGGATTGCGGTCTGTGACGATGAAGCCTACTTCCAACATAAAGTACGTCAAGATATACGTACTTGGCATGCGCGTTATGGCGCCCGTTGTGGTTTTGAAGAGCTGGATGTGGACGCGCTCAATATTCGGGTGTTAGATGATTATATTGGTCCGGGCTACGCCATGGCAGACGATGAGATTTACGATATGATTATCTGGCTTGCTCAAAAAGAGGGGGTAGTCTTGGATCCCGTCTACACGGGTAAAGCCTTTTACGGGCTCACCCAGGAAATCAAAGCGGGGCGTATTCCACAAGGCAGTGATTTGGTGTTTGTGCATACCGGCGGCGTGTTTGGCGTTTTCCCAGATAAGCAACGATTCGTGCAGAGAATTAGTAGTAACAAAAATAATAAATAACGAATAATAAAGGGTAAAGAATCATGGAACTGTTGGGCGCTATCAGCGGCATTGTTTGGGGGCCAATAACACTTACGCTGATCTTGGGAACAGGCCTGTTTTTAATGATACGTCTTGGCGGCGTACCGTTTCTTAAAATTGGCTACGGCTTCCGTCAGTTGATGCACAGCTGGCACTCAGAAGGTCGCGGAGAGATTTCTTCATTCGGGGCATTAATGACAGCGCTAGCCGCAACCATTGGTACAGGGAATATTGCCGGTGTTGCCACGGCAATAGGCTTAGGCGGCCCGGGCGCGCTGTTTTGGATGTGGTGTAGTGCTTTGGTGGGGTTGGCCACTAAATACGCTGAAGCGGTACTGGCGGTACATTATCGTGAGACAGATGAGAACGGCCATTATGTCGGCGGCCCCATGTATTATATCCGTAATGGTTTGGGTAAGCGTTGGGCCTGGCTTGGATTCCTGTTTGCAGTTTTTGGTGCGCTCGCCGGTTTCGGTATTGGTAATAGCGTGCAGTCCAACTCGATAGCCAGCTCACTGGAAGTGTTTGGTTTTGATAAATCGATTGTCAGTGTGGTGTTGATGGTGCTGGTGGGGCTGGTGCTGATTGGTGGTGTTAAGCGTATCTCTGAAGTGGCCAGTCGACTGGTACCATTGATGGCCGGTATGTATGTGTTGGCGGGTCTTTTAGTTCTTCTTCTCAATATAGGTGAAATTCCTGCGGCCTTGAGTTTAATTATTGAAAGCGCCTTCCAGCCAGTCGCAGTGGGTGGTGGCATGGCCGGGGCAGGCATTATGCTGGCAATTCAATTTGGTGTTGCCCGCGGTGTCTTCTCCAATGAGGCGGGACTGGGTAGTGCGCCTATTGCCCACGCTGCTGCTCAGACGGACAGCTCTGTAAAGCAGGGCACTGTGGCTATGCTTGGCACATTCATTGATACCATCATCATTTGTACCATTACCGGCCTTGCCATAGTGGTTACTGGCGCTTGGGCCGGTGAGGCTCAAGGTGTCGCTATGTCTCAGGCCGCCTTTTCATCCAGCTTGCCCTATGGCGATGTCATTATTTCTGTGGCGTTGTGTGTTTTTGCCTTTACAACAATTCTTGGCTGGAGTTATTACGGCGAGCGCTGCGCACAATACTTATTGGGCAGCTGGGTTGTTCTGCCGTTCCGCGTAATTTGGGTGTTGGCCGTGGGTGTTGGCGCCATGAGTTCGCTTGACGCTGTATGGTTGGTTGCTGACATTCTCAATGGCTTGATGGCTGTGCCTAACTTGATTGCATTGTTGTTGCTGTCCGGTGTTGTAGCGAAGCTGACTCGGGATTACTTCGAAAAGAATCAATGAAAGAGAACGTGATGAATTCAAAAGCCTTTCGTATCACGGCCCATGGTGGCAGTGATCAACTTGAGCTACAAAATATAAGTCTGCCTAGCCCTCAGGGCAATGAGGTACGGGTTCGCCATCATGCTGTGGGTGTGAACTTTATCGATATTTATCATCGGGAAGGCTTGTATCCAATTACGCTGCCCAGTGGTATTGGTCTGGAAGCGGCCGGTGTTGTCGAAGCCGTCGGGCCCGAAGTTACTCTTTTTGATGTGGGTGATCGGGTGTGCTACTGCAAAGCGCCATTAGGGGCTTATGCCGAAGCGCATCTTGTGCCAGAGGGCAGCTTAATTGCGCTGCCCGATAGTATTGATTTTGAAACGGCGGCGGCTGTAACGCTTAAAGGCATCACCGCGGCTTATTTGTTGTTTGCGACCACACAAATCAAGCCAGGTATGGATGTTCTGTTGCATGCCGCGGCAGGTGGTGTAGGCCAAATCCTCAGTCAGTGGGCGAATGCCTTGGGTGCAAGGGTGATCGGTACGGTAGGCAGTGAGGCAAAAGCGCAGCTTGCTTTGGCCAGTGGTTGCCGCGATGTCATTTTGTATCAGCAGGAAGACGTGGCGGCCCGGGTGCGAGAGCTAACCAGCGGTAAGGGTGTTGAAGTGGTTTACGATTCGGTTGGGCAGAGCACTTGTGCGGCGTCTTTAGATTCCCTCGCACGCAGGGGTTTGTTTGTCAGCTTTGGTAATGCTTCAGGCCCTGCGCCGGAAATTGCACCTTTGACACTGTTTCAGAAGGGTTCTGTCTATATGACACGCCCTGGTTTAGTGGATTACACCGCTGACCGAGAAGAAATGTTGGCTTTGGCGAACAAGTTGTTTGAGGTTATTGCCAGTGGTGATGTGAAGGTGAACATTGGACAAACCTATGCGCTGATTGAAGCGGCAAAAGCACAGGATGATCTGGCCGCGCGACGTACCGTTGGTTCCAGTATTTTGGTGGTAGAGTAGGGGTGATTTGATTTCACGCTTAGATAATATATTTATTACTGGGAGTTCCAATGCCTAAAGGTTTCGGCGATAAGTTGGTGGTTTCTATTTCATCACGGGCGCTGTTTGATCTCAGCGACAGCCACGATATTTATGAGAATCAGGGGCTGGATGCCTTTAGCCGCTATCAGGTTGAGCATGAAAATGATGTGCTAAAACCCGGTGGTGCTTTTTCATTCGTCAAAAAACTGTTGAGCCTTAACGATATTCTTGGTGGTGAGCCGAGGGTTGAGGTGATTCTGTTGTCCCGCAACAGTGCTGATACGGGCCTACGGGTATTTAACTCTATTGAACACTATGGCTTAGGTATCTCTCGTGCGGCATTCTGCGGCGGCAATAGCCCTTATCAATACGTTTCTGCATTTGGTTGCCACCTGTTCCTTTCAACGGACGCGAGTGACGTCCGTAGCGCATTGGGTAATGGTGTCGCGGCCGCCACGTTAATGTCATCGGCACCCAATATTGATGATCGAGAAGAGATCCGTTTTGCCTTTGATGGCGATGCCGTGCTTTTTTCTGATGAGGCCGAACGTATTTATAAAAGCGAAGGGCTTGGAGCATTTACTGAGCACGAGAAGGCGGCAGCCAAGAAGCCCTTGCCCGGCGGGCCTTTTAAAGATTTTCTAAGAGCTTTACAGGGATTGCAGCACGACTTGGGAGATGATGGCCCTATACGTACTGCGTTGGTGACAGCGCGTTCTGCACCGGCCCATGAACGGGTTATTCGCACACTTAGAGCGTGGGATGTCAGGATCGATGAGTCATTGTTTCTGGGTGGTCTGGAGAAGGGGGTTTTTCTTAAGGCCTACGGTGCGGATGTATTTTTCGATGACCAGACAACCCACTGTGATTCGGCCAGTGAACATGTCGCCACTGGCCATGTTCCTCATGGTATAGCCAATGAGCCAAAGCCAGATAAAAGTGTTTAGACTAGGTCACCCTCGATAAGTGTAAATTTAGACGTATCTTTTCAATATATTTGAATAGTTACATTTAAATCAGGGCGAATTTCACACCGAGCAACAACAGAATGGTGGCGAGAATAGGGCGCAGTAGATGATTTGGCACCTTTGCGCCCACCCTGGTTCCAAATTTTACTGCCGGTAATGATCCGACCAACAGGCAGGCCAAAAGAACAAAGTCTACATTTCCTAAAAAGATCAAATGTCCCAGCCCGGCAATCAGTGTCAGGGGTACAGCGTGGGCAATGTCAGTTCCCACCACACCAATGGCAGGCAGGCGAGGGTAGAGCATCAGCAGAACGGCTGTGCCAATGGCGCCGGCACCCACCGAGCTTAAACTCACAAAAACCCCTAAAAACAGTCCCATTAACACGGTCAGTGGCATGCTGTTGCGCTGCAGGAAACTTGGTGCGAGTGAGTCGAAATTTGGTTCTTTTGATTTACCATTAAAAAATAATACGGCGGCAGTGAGGATGAGCATGATGCCCAGGCTTGTGGTGAGTATATGTTCGTAATTACTTGCGTCACCAAACACATTGCCCAATAGATAGGTTGTCAGGAGCGCCGCGGGGATGCTGCCAAGTGCCAGCAGGCGTGCAATTCGCCAGTTGATCGTCCGCCGTTTTTGGTGGGCGAACACTCCGCCTGTTTTGGTGATCGCGGCGTAGAGCAGGTCGGTACCGATGGCGATATGAAAGGGGAAGCCAAACAGAATCAGAATCGGCGTCATTAATGATCCGCCACCCACACCTGTAACGCCAATGGCAAAACCAACGGCGGCTCCGGCGAGGATGTAAAAGACGAAATCCATGGGCGATGACTCTGTCGTTAAGGTAGTTTGAGATTGAGCCTAGACTCAAGATTAAAAGTGGAAAAATAAAGGCTTAAGGTCTATTTGTATTAAAGGTTGGTAAATATACCGATTTGTATCTATTCTCTAAAAGAATAGTTTGTTCTATTTTTATAATTAAAAACGCAGTAGTAATTTTCGGAGCTTTTATGAAGTTACAGCAGCTTCGGTACATTTGGGAGGTCGCCCATCACGACCTCAATGTTTCCGCGACCGCACAAAGTCTGTACACATCGCAGCCTGGTATCAGTAAGCAGATTCGTCTTCTTGAAGATGAGTTGGGTGTGGAGGTGTTTTCTCGCAGCGGTAAACATTTAACACACATCACCCCAGCTGGTGAGGCGATCCTTAAAACAGCCGGTGAAATACTGCGCCAAGTGGAAAGTATCAAGTCTGTCGCGCAGGAATTCAGTGATGAAACGAAAGGTAGCTTATCCATTGCTACAACGCACACCCAGGCGCGTTATGCTTTGCCAAGAGTTATCGGAGATTTTATTAAGCAGTATCCAGATGTGTCATTGCACATGCATCAGGGTACGCCAATGCAGATATCCGAATTAGCCGCTGATGGATCTGTCGATTTTGCCATTGCTACCGAAGCGCTGGAGTTGTTCGGTGATCTGGTGATGA
Organism: Cellvibrionaceae bacterium; assembly: GCA_030597965.1. Taxonomy (GTDB): domain Bacteria; phylum Pseudomonadota; class Gammaproteobacteria; order Pseudomonadales; family Cellvibrionaceae; genus JAUVQU01. The sequence goes on along the minus strand of JAUVQU010000029.1, from coordinate 10,937 downwards.
TGCCTTGCTATCGCTGGAATCGCTGTATCATCGTGCCGAAAGGTCATCCGCTGTGCCATATACCCAGGTTAACGTTAGAAGACGTTGCAAAGCATCCAATAGTTACTTATGTATTTGGTTTTACTGGGCGCTCAAAATTGGATGAGGCGTTTATTGAGAGAGGCTTGGCACCGAAGGTTGTTTTTACTGCGGCGGATGCCGATGTCATTAAGACCTACGTACGTTTAGGTTTGGGTATCGGTATCATTGCCGAAATGGCATACGATGAAAAATTAGATCAGGACTTGGTGGCGCTTGATGCCAGTCATTTATTCCAGCCGAGCACTACCAAGATAGGCTTTAGACGAGGTACCTTCTTGCGAGGCTATATGTACGACTTTATTGAACAGTTTGCTCCGCATCTAACCAGAGAGGTTGTCAGTGAAGCTTACACTCGACACTCTAAAGCTGATCTTGATGAGCTGTTCTCTCATATCAAGTTACCAACCTATTAGTACTGACGACATAGAGTTCAATACTTAGATACAAAAAAGGCGAGCACTCTTTTATTGAGTGCTCGCCTTTTTATGTTTAAGAAGCCTGCTAGATGAAGTCGAGATCAGGGTTGTCATTCATGATTTCTTTAATTTCATCCTGCTCACTGGTTTTACCAGCTAATACTTGTTTAACAAACTTGAAGTAAACCGTGTGAATTTCAGGCTCTTTATCTTCTTCTTCAACGATAAAGAAAGGCGCGCGATTAACATCATGTTTGGCCGCCAACAGCATGCCTTCACTTTCCGGGTCCCGCTCGTCGGCAATCGCAATGTGGTCGATAAACTGCATATGCCCAGCTTCTTCCATCTTGGCGCTGACTTCGCCACACTTTTTACAGGCGGAGCCGTCGGCTTTGATCTTTTTAACGTAGGTGATGGTCATATTTTACTTCTTGATCGCTGTTTTACTAATCGTTTCTGTGCAGACCGCATTCTTTCTTGGTTGCCTCTTCCCACCACCAGCGGCCTTCACGTTCGTGCTGGTCGGGTGTTGTGGGGCGAGTGCAAGGCTCGCAGCCGATTGAGCGAAAGCCGCGATCATGCAATTCATTGTAGGGTACATTATTGCTGCGAATATAGTCCCATACTTGCTCGGAGGTCCAATTCGCCAGTGGATTGAACTTGGTCAGTGTGTCACCTGTACGGGCAAAGGCTTTGTCTTCCTGAATAACTGGAATCTGGGCGCGTGTGCCGGGGCTTTGGTCTTTACGTTGACCTGTAACCCAGGCATCCACTTCAAGTAGCTTCTTACGCAATGGTGATATCTTGCGGATACCACAGCATTCTTGATGATTGTCTTCGTAGAAGCTGTACAGGCCTTTGTCTTTCACCAGCTTGCGTACAGCTTCGCCGTCGGGGCTAAGCACATCAATCTCCAGCTCGTAATGCTCGCGAACCTTTTCGATAAATGCGTAGGTTTCTGGGTGCAAGCGACCGGTATCCAGACAAAATACTTCAACATCGGGGCGAATTTTGGTGGCCATATCGATTAATACCACATCTTCAGCACCACTAAAGGAAATGCTCAGTTCATCGAACTGCTCCAACGCATAGGCCAAAATTTCTTGTGGTGTCGCATCTTGCAGTTGCTTGTCGATATCGACGGTGTTGAGTAGTGCTTCTGTCATGCTGTGTCTCTTGTCACGCTGGTTATCTGTTGTATTAATGCTTTTGAGGGCGCGAAGAATACCAGAGAGACAAAGAAGTTAAAAATAATACGATGTTAAAATCTTATAACTAAAAGTTTTAAGGGGGTGTGGCGCGGTTGATGCTTTCCGTTTGGTGTTATGTCTGTTTTTTTATAGGGTGTCTGGCTGTTGTCGAAAAAGCCTTACTATAAAGCCAGATATAAATATATTATCAATATAAACATATAGTTATATTGATATATTAAAGTTATTTATAGGTTTTGATTTAAAGGGCTTGTATCTATTTTTGGTTTAGATGGGGTGGCTCATTGCCGATTGAGGCATAAACAGGTAAATTCGCCGCTGATTAAAACAGCTTTAACCAAGCGTGGGAGTGAAACGGCTTTCATGCAAAGGTCGATAAATATTTAGGAGAGTATTATGGAGCTAGCGTGCTTAGACCTTGAAGGGGTCTTGATTCCAGAGATCTGGATCGAATTTGCAGAGAAAACCGGTATTGAGGCACTCAAAGCCACAACGCGTGATATTGCCGATTACGATGAATTAATGACCATGCGTCTGGGTGAACTGGATAAGCACGGTTTGGGTATCAACGAAATCCAAGAAGTAATCGCCACCTTAAGTCCATTACCGGGTGCGCGTGAGTTTGTTGATTGGTTACGTGAGCGTTTTCAGGTGATCATTCTTTCTGACACCTTCTATGAATTTGCTGGTCCACTGATGAAACAGTTGGGTTACCCAACACTGCTGTGTCACAACCTGGATGTTGATGCGGGCGGTAAGGTCACTGGCTATAATATTCGTCAGGCTAACCCTAAGCGTCAGTGTATTGTGGCGTTTAAGTCCATCTACTACCGCACCATTGCGGCGGGTGATTCTTATAATGACACCACCATGTTGGCCGAAGCTGATGCAGGAATTTTGTTCAAAGCACCACAAAACGTGATTGAGGAATTCCCGCAGTTCCCAGCGGTACATGAATACGAAGACCTCAAAAAAGAGTTCCTCAAAGCGAGTATTCGTGACTTAACGCTTTAATTATTTGTCCGCTTGCAAGGCACCAAAAATAGGCCCTTTTAAGGGGGCTCCTACAGTATGGAAGTGAATATTGTAGGAGCCCCCCAGAGTGCCTTCTCTTTCTGCTTCGCAGAAATTCACCTTGTACCCCAGGGCACCCTCTCTTCCTGCTTCGCAGAAATTCACCTTGTACCTCAGGGCACCCTCTCTTCCTGCTTCGCAGAAATTCACCTTGCCAACCCTGCTGGCGAAGATGCTTGTCGAGCTATTTGTGAGTCAGTGTATCCATCAATAACTTAACTTTGTTAAGGCTCTCCTGGTATTCCGATCGAGGATTTGAATCCGCTACTACGCCGCCGCCGCCCCAGCAGTAGGCGATGTTATTACTGCAGACCAAGGTGCGAATAGCGATACTGGTATCCATATTGCCGTTGGTACTGAGATAGCCAATGCTGCCACAGTAGATATTGCGTCTGGCATGCTCTGACTCTTCGATAATCTCCATAGACCTCACTTTGGGGGCGCCGGTGATCGACCCCCCCGGGAAGCAGGCTTTGAGTAGATCGGTACAGGTTTTATCTTCGGCCAAATGACTGGTGACGCTGCTGACTAAATGGTGCACATTGCTGTAGCTCTCTAGCTCAAAGAGCTTAGGCACTTTAACGCTGTAAGATGCGCTGACTTTGCTCAAGTCATTGCGTAGCAGGTCAACAATCATCAAATTTTCGGCGCGGTCTTTCTTGCTGGCAATTAAGGTTTGTGCGAGTTCTTGATCGCGCTGCGGATCGACATGGCGCGGTGCAGTGCCTTTGATGGGCTGGGTCAGCACATCGTGCCCACTCACACTTAAAAAGCGTTCTGGCGATAAGCTTAAAATGGCGCCGCAGTCTGTTTCAAAGTAACAGGAGAACTGTGCCGGCATGGCATTGCGTAATGCCAGATAGCCTGAGTAGGGGTCGCCTTGTGTTGTGGCGGTGAAACGCTGCGCAAAGTTGACTTGATAGCAGTCTCCAGCGTCAATGTAGTCTTGAATGGCTGCTACCTTGGTCAGGTAAGTAGCTTCTGGCGTATTACTGTTGAAAACATCCGTTTTAAAGGGTGTTAATTGGGGTGATTCTGCATTCAGTGCACACTGTAATTTCTGATTCAGTTGTTTAAGAACCTCTTTATCGCGTCCAACTAGGTGGCTGGTTTTGGCGTGATGATCTTGAATTATCGCCCAGTCATAAAACCCCAGTTGTAATTCAGGCAGTGGGCAGTCATCGGTCATTCGATTCTCGAGGTGCTCAATTTCTCGTCCGAGGTCGTAACCAAAACTACCGAGCCAGCCCCCAGTAAAGGGTAGGTGGCTTGAAAATGTTGGCGAGGCGTATTGCTGGAGTTCTGAGTTGATATACAGCCATGGGTCCTCAATAAACTGCTGTTCTTTATTCCTGGTGATGGTGAAATCATTGCCCGAGCCCACCAGTTTAATCATGGGTGAGGCTGACAGAATATCGAAGCGCCCGCGATCCTGTTTTGGTTTACCACTGTCGAGCCAAATCGGCCAATCCATATCACGGATAGCCTCAAAGTAACGCTGTGTTTGTTGAATGTAATCTAATTCAACGGTGTGGATGCTGGGCATGAGGCTCGCTTGTGCAGTTCTTTTAATAAATGTAGGGCGTTGTATTGTAGAGGTTGGGGCTCGGTCAGACTAGCTGCTATGACGTTTCAAGCCCGTGTCCTTCATGATGCGAGCAGAAATCTCTTCTATCGATAACTGTGTTGAATTAAGCGTGGGAATGCGTGCTTTTTTCATCATGGATTCTACAAATCGCACTTCATAATCACACTGTTCAAATGAGGCGTAGGTGCTGTTAGCTCTGCGCTCATTGCGAATTGACGATAGTCGCTCACTGTCAATGGTCAAGGCGTAGAGTTTATTTCGCTGTGCTTGTAGGGCAGGGGGAAGGTTGTTGTTGGTCATGTCATCCTCCGTTATTGGGTAGTTGGCCGCATGTACGCCAAAATGCAAAGCTAAATAGAGGCATGTCGGTGTTTTACCACATCGGGATACACCAACCAAAATGATATCGGCGTTGTTATAATCTTTAAGGTGTTGGCCATCGTCGTTTTCCAGTGCGTAGTGTACGGCTTTCATACGGTGTGTGTATGAGTACATGTTGCTGTTTATCGCGTGGGATTGGCCCACCAGCTGATTGGGTTCTTGTTCAAGTGTTTCACTCAGCACAGGTAGGAAGTATTCAAACAAGTCTAAATTTTTGGCATTGGCTGTACTTAGGGTGTTGCGAATCTCAGGGTTTACAATCGAGCTAAAAACAATGGCTTGTTGTGTGTTGCTGGTATTCGCTTGGTTAATTTCGGCGACGGTTTCTTCGGCTTTAGCTACAGTGTCTATGTAAGGCAGAGTGATTAGCTCAAAGCCATTGCCGGTAAATTGCGATAACAGACTGTGACCTAAGGTTTCAGCCGTAATGCCTGTGCCATCAGAGATAAAGTAGATCAGTCGTTTCATAGCCATCATTAAAAAGTGTGAATAGTGTGAGTTTATCAAGTTCTTAGATTCTGTTCTTAGAATCTGAAAATTATTATAAATTGGCTGTAAAACGAACAGCGATAAAGCGGTAGATAACGTATAATTTTGGTCTATTATTCGTGATATTTGCTGCTGGGACGGGTTGAGAATGATCGCTAATACTTATGTGATTCCCTTTGAAGAGTTAAGCATCAGCCAGGTTGATACGGTGGGTGGTAAAAACGCTTCGCTGGGTGAGATGATCAGTAACTTGGCCGGCTTGGGCGTATCTATTCCCGGCGGTTTTGCTACCACTGCCCAGGCTTACCGCGATTTCTTTTCCGAAAATCATTTAACTGAGCGCATCTACGGTTTACTCGACGAGCTTGATGTTGAGGATATTACTTCGCTTAAGCTTGTCGGTGCTGAGATTCGCGGCGCCATTTTAGAAGTGCCCTTCTCAAAAGAATTTACGGACACAGTTACAGATGCCTATCAACAGCTAACCCACGGTGATAGCGAACAAACCTTTGCCGTGCGTTCATCGGCAACCGCAGAAGACCTGCCGGATGCATCATTTGCTGGGCAGCAGGAAACCTTTCTCAATATTCACGGCCTAGAAGCTGTTTTTACCGCCATTAAACAAGTCTTTGCGTCTTTGTTTAATGACCGCGCCATCGCGTATCGAGAGCATCAGGGCTTTGATCATCGAGGGGTAGCGTTATCTGCAGGTATCCAGTGCATGGTGCGCAGTGACCTCGCCAGCAGTGGTGTGATGTTCACCTTGGATACTGAATCCGGATTTACAGATTCTATTTTTATTACCTCCGCCTACGGTTTGGGTGAGTCGGTGGTGCAGGGTGCGGTCAACCCTGATGAGTTTTATCTCTACAAACCCACGTTAAATACTGATAAACAGCCGATACTACGCCGCAAGCTTGGCACTAAAGCCACCAAGATGATTTACAGCGTGGATAAATCCGTGGGTAAGACCATTGAGACTATTCCGGTCAGCGCCGCAGAGTCGAGTCAATTTTCTATTAGTGACGCAGATGCTATTTCTCTAGCTCGTCAGGCTTTAATCATCGAGCAGCATTATGGCAAGCCGATGGATGTTGAATGGGCCAAAGATGGTATCAGTGGTGATTTGTTTATTGTTCAGGCGCGTCCGGAGACGGTTCAACATCACACCGACGGCAATACTTACGAACGTTATACGCTGCAACAAAAGGGCGCGGTGCTGTGTGAGGGACGCAGCATCGGGCAACGTATTGGCGCAGGTAAAGTTTGTCTTTTGACTGATATCGATCACATGAATTCTCTCCAGCCAGGCGATGTACTGGTCACGGATATGACAGATCCCGACTGGGAACCTGTGATGAAGCGAGCCAGTGCGATTGTGACCAACCGTGGTGGCCGTACTTGCCACGCGGCGATTATTGCTCGCGAACTGGGTATTCCGGCGGTGGTAGGTTGTGGTAATGCGACTGAGTTATTGGAGGCTGGACAGCCAGTGACGGTTTCCTGTGCCGAGGGTGATACTGGCTTTGTGTACCAAGGTAATTTACCCTTTCAAGTTGATAAAAAAGATATTGAGGCTATGCCGCCACTGCCTATAAAGTTGATGCTCAACGTAGGCAATCCTGATCGAGCTTTTGACTTTCAGCGCCTACCCCATGCGGGTATAGGCTTGGCGCGGCTTGAATTTATTATTAATCGCATGGTGGGTGTACACCCTAAAGCGCTGCTTAATTACGATAGTATGCCGCCATCGGTTGCGCGACAGATCGACCGCCGTATTCAAGGTTACAACTCTCCTCGTGAGTTCTACATCGCCAAGGTAGCGGAAGGTGTGGCAACGTTAGCGGCGGCCTTTGCACCTGAGAAAGTTATTGTTCGCATGTCTGACTTTAAATCGAATGAGTATGCGCACCTTTTGGGTGGTGAGCAGTTTGAGCCGATCGAAGAAAATCCAATGCTCGGCTTTAGGGGGGCTGCCCGCTATGTCGCGGAAGAATTTGAAGACTGTTTTACACTGGAGTGCGAAGCACTGCGCTATGTTCGCGAAGAAATGGGTTTAACAAATGTTGAGGTGATGGTGCCGTTTGTTCGCACGCCCGATGAGGCAAAACAGGTGGTGGAGCTGTTGGCTGAGAAAGGTTTACGTCGAGGTGAAAACGGTCTGCGTGTCATTATGATGTGTGAAATACCTTCAAACGCCTTGCTGGCCGATGATTTCTTACAATACTTTGATGGTTTCTCTATTGGCTCTAATGACCTTACACAACTTACGCTTGGAGTAGATCGGGATTCTGGCTTATTGGCGCACCTGTTTGATGAGCGCAATGATGCTGTTAAGGCTTTACTCAGCATGGCGATACAAGCCTGTAAGAAAGCGGGTAAGTACGTGGGAATTTGTGGGCAGGGCCCTTCAGATCATGTGGACTTTGCTGTTTGGTTGGTAGAGCAGGGTATTGATACTGTCTCCCTCAACCCAGATACGTTAATAGACACTTGGTTATACTTGAGTGCAGAAGCGGAAAAATCTAAGCAGTAACAACACTATAGGGTAGTTCGTGAAAAGCAGCAGTAAATTTTTTCCTGCACGTTTAATTCGTGCGGATGTTCAGGGTGAACTGACAGAAGATGTCTATCTAATTAAGCCTGGTAACAGTAATGATCCTAGTGTTGAAATAGCTGTTACTCATTTGAGACCGGTTAAGCAAATCAGTCGTGCGTTAGTAAAAAGCCGGCCTGCTGTGGTTCTGCTGCATGGAAATTACCAAAACCGTGGTTTGTGGCTGTCACAGGGTTCCGACTGCATTGCCAGACGTCTCGTCGCCGCAGGTTGCCATGTTTGGCTGATGGAGCAGCGAGGTCATGGTCTCTCTCCCGTCAATAAGCAGTATGAATCAAATACATTGGGTGATTACGCCCGTTTTGATATTCCTGCCGTTAATTGTTTTGTTAGAGAAAAGTCGAGAAAAATCCCACATTGGATCGCTTGCTCCGAAGGCGCGGCGTCCGTATTAATGTCTCTGGCTTCGGGTCGTTTACAGCAGCAGAATATACAATCACTCATTGGCCTGGGCCGGCCTGCACAATTGCCCAGAGGGGCATCAATGCCTGGTGCCCACCGTTATGTGACCCTGCTGAAAGGCTATAATACAAACAGCAAAATAGGCCCCGAGCATGAACCAATTAATATTTTGCGGGAATTAACCAAAGAGCTAAGTCCCTTTTCATACTTTGGCGCCAGTATGAATGTGCGAATTAATCAAAGTTTAACTTCTCTTCGACTTCCGCTAGTCTTATTAGCTGACCCTGAACAATCATTTATTGAAGATATTGCAAAGTTAAAAACTAACGTATTTTCTCGGGTTAATATTGATGTCCCGGAAGATTCATTCAGTGCCGAGCAGATGTCTATCAGCTTGATGGATAGCACAATGCTGGATTGTTTGAGTGAGCCGCTGCTAGATTTTTTAGAAAAGGGGGTTATTGATGACATTCTACCCGCTGGAGAAGCTTCACCAGTTATGTGAGGGTTACATGCGGCCTTTCCAGGTTGGTTCCCATCAATTGTTGCTGGTGCATAGCAATAATCAAACACATATCATTGAAAATCGATGCCCTCATCAGGATGCACCACTCACGCAGGCAACGCTCGTTGGCGACACAATACGCTGTTCACGGCACGGTATAGAATTTAACCTGCTCACGGGTCGAGCGACTAATTGCCCTAATACTCTAAAATTTATTACGCCGACTTATGAGGGTAATCAGATCGGTGTAATGCTATAAGATATCTATAATAATGAGGATGAAAAATGGCTTTTACCACCCCAGACCTTTGTGACGAATACCCAGAAAGCGTTAGTGTGCTTGATCCAATTTTCAATTCTTATGGCGGTCGAGAGTCTTTTTGTGGGGAAGTGGCGACGATTAAATGCTTCGAGGATAACTCGAAAGTTAAAGAGCTGGTGGAGCAAGATGGCAAAGGCCGTGTCATGGTCGTGGATGCTGGAGGATCGCTCAGGCGAGCTTGCTTAGGTGATATGTTGGCCGAGAAAGCCATGAATAATGGTTGGGAGGGCATCATTATGTATGGCTGTATTCGCGATGCTGAGATTATTCGCGAACTCGATCTGGGTGTTAAGGCGCTAAATACTCATCCAATGAAAACCGAAAAGCGGGGCCATGGTGATGTTGATGTAAATGTTTCGTTTGCTGGCGTCACTATTTGCCCTGGTGATTCCCTCTATGCTGATGTGAACGGTATTATTATTGCGCAGCAACCATTACTTGTTTAGTTCCCCATACACAGAAACCTTTAAGGTTATAGACTTTGCTTCAATCAATTAAGATATCTGTTAATGGTCAAGGTCTGCACGATGTAACACAGGCTGTTAAGAGCGTTGTTTCTGAGCAGGGTGGTGATGGCCTATGCACCCTGTTTATTCAACACACATCGGCCAGTCTTTTAATTCAGGAAAATCACGACCCTTCAGCTAAATATGATTTAGAGCGTTGGCTCAATCGATTAGTCCCGGAAAATGATTCGTTGTATACCCACACCCTTGAGGGCCCAGATGATATGCCTGCGCATATCAAAGCAGCGTTGACGGCCAGCTCGTTAAGTATTCCTGTTGTGGGTAGTCAGCTAGCATTGGGGGCTTGGCAGGGGATTTTTCTTTGGGAGCATCGACACGAAGTGACACAAAGAAAAATTCTGCTGCATTACGCAAAAGACTCCTGCGACAAGGTGTAATCTGCAGGAGCTGCCCTGCAAGCGAACGTTCGCCAGCAGGGCTGGCTCCTACAGTGGTAGGCGTGTGTTTTGTAGGAGCTCCCTTAATAGGGCCTACTTTTGGTGCTGTGCAAGCGAAAACTCTTTTCTAAATTCAACCTTACAAACAATTATCCGGCCTGGGCAGCCCAGCTATCTTGCTGCCTATTTTCGCGGGTGATGGCGGAAATAAACGCATCAAATAAATACTCTTACCTTTCTCCTCCCCCAGCATTATCCCAACGTATTTAACCAGAGGGCGCATTGCCGGAGAGAGATCAAACTCTTTATAAAAAGCGTTTAAAACGTTAATAATTTGCCAGTGCGCATCGGTGAGTGTGATGTTTTCTTGCGCCGCTAATGCGTGCGCCACATCGACATTCCAGTCGTCTAGGTGCTTTAAAAAGCCTTCCTTATCGGTGGCGATGGTTTGACCATTAACGACAAGCGCCATATTAAAACCAGCTTTGGATAGGGTTGTGTTGGGTGGTTAACGCAACAAACTCATTTATATTAATGGTTTGAATGGATGCCTCTGCTTTATCATTTAAACCACGGGCTAAGAGGTCTTCTGTGAGTGCATAGCAACGCAGGTCTTCGGCAATGGGCTTTAGAGCGTTCCAATCATTTGAAGCACTGAGAGTGCCATAGACGCCATCTTCGATTAACACGATGACATCGGTTGCGGCAGCCGCAGTAATGCACTGACTTAAAGTGCTGTCTTGAAAGGCGGAGCGATTGACGATGTGTAACGTCATATTAAAAACTCAAAATAGAATGCTGTTGCTGTTTTAAATCGTTTATCTGGTCATTGGATAACAGGGTCGTTGGAATCACAAGATCACTGGTGTTTATTCCGCGCTGTTGCAGTGCGCTTTCCTGAGCGAAAACCTGTGTGATGTCATACAGCTCTAACGCGGGCAGAGTAG
>JAUVQU010000028.1 GCA_030597965.1 Cellvibrionaceae bacterium | reverse complement strand
TGAAAAAGATACCCAGCCTCAGGCATTAAGCCCCGGCGGCAACTTTCGATACACTGATTTGTGCGTCGATATCGAGCAACAACGTTTAATTTGTGTGCGTGAAGATCACCGTAAAAAATCAGCACCCGCTGAAGACAGCTCATTACCCCAAGAAGAAATCAACGAAATCGTCAGCCTCTGCACTTATTGCGGCTGTGAACCCAAAGTACTCGCCAGCGGCTGCGACTTTTATTCCAACCCGAAGATTTCAACCGACGGCTCTCAACTGAGCTGGATTAGCTGGAACCACCCATCCATGCCGTGGGACAGTACTCAATGCTGGCTCGCGGATTTCAGCGAAGCCGGCCTCCTTGAAAATGCACAATGCATTGCCGGTAAAGATGACAATGAATCGATATTTCAACCCCAATGGTCTCCCACAGGCGAACTTTACTTAGTCAGCGACAGAAGTAACTGGTGGAATCTGTATAAATTTAACGGGCAAGATATTGAAGCTATATTTCCGCACGATTCTGAGTTTGCCACCCCCCAGTGGATCTTCGGCATGTCCACTTACGGCTTTATAGGTGACGACAAAATACTGGCCTGCCACACACAGAACGGCACATGGTCATTAATTCTAATCGACCTGAAAACCGGTGAACAAGCCGCCATTAATAACGACTGCATTCACGACTACAAGGACATCAGTGCCATTCGCTGCAAAGATGGTGAAGCCATTATGTTCACTGCGTCCGCTAGTGAATTTAACAGCCTGGTGCACTACACAGCGGCAACCGACACGTTTAACACCATCGCCCGCTCCGCCACAAATGACCTGAGCAAAAATAACATCAGCCACGCGCAACCCATCAGCTTCAGCAGTGGTCCATCGACATTACAAGAGTCCCAGCAAACTGCCCACGGCTTTTACTATCCGCCGACACACGCAGAATACACAGGCCCGCAAGACAGCTCACCACCACTAATCGTACTCTGTCATGGTGGGCCGACCAGCTCTACAGAAACCGGACTGAACACCAAAATTCAGTACTGGACCACCCGCGGCTTTGCGGTAATGGACGTAAACTACCGCGGCAGCACAGGCTATGGTCGCGACTACCGGCAACTACTGCACAACAACTGGGGCATTACCGATATCGAAGATGTCTGTGCCGCCGCCGAGTATTTAATTGAAAAAGGTCTGGCCGACAAAGACCGCATCGCCATTAAAGGCTCCAGCGCTGGCGGTTATACCGTACTGGCCGCCCTCACCTTTGCCGATACTTTTAAGGCCGGTGCCAGCCTCTACGGCATTGGTGATTTAGAAACTCTGGCGCGCGACACCCACAAATTTGAAGCGCGCTACCTCGACAGTTTGGTTGGTACTTACCCAGAAGAAAAAGCCACCTACATTGAACGCTCGCCTATTCATCATTCAGAACAACTCAACTGCCCCGTGATCTTTTTTCAGGGGCTGGATGATAAAGTAGTACCACCCAACCAGGCCGAAGCTATGGTAGAAGTATTGGATAAAAAGCACGTCCCCGTCGCTTACGTAGCTTTTGACGGTGAAGGCCATGGCTTCCGTGGTGCCGATGCCATTACCCGTACCATCGACGGTGAATTAAGTTTTTACTCGCAAGTGTTTGGCCTTGAATTAAGTAAACAAGACCAAACTATAGTTCCTATAGAAGTTAAGAACCTATAATAACGGCAACACTGTAGGAGCTCCCTTAAAAGGGCCTACTTTTGGTGCCTTGCAAGCGAACATTTTTTCGCCAGCAGGGCTGGCTCCTATAATAAATCTTTTAAAAAACAGGAACACCCATGGGACGCTGGCGACCACCCAGACAACGCGGCTCTGCCTACATCACACCGGCCGGTGCGCAATGCATGGTAGATGAACTGCGCCAACTCTGGAAAGTGGAACGCCCAGAAGTCACCAACGTCGTCCATGAAGCCGCCAAAAATGGCGATCGCTCCGAAAACGGGGATTACATCTACGGCAAAAGACGTCTGCGAGAGATCGACAGCCGTGTGCGCTTTTTAAGTAAACGATTAGAAGAAGTCACCATCGTTGATCGTACCCCCGAAGACCAAGAGAAAATATTTTTTGGTGCCTACGTCACATTGGAAGACGAAGACGGAAAAGAAACCACCTATCAAATAGTCGGCCCCGATGAGTTTGATGTAAAAAACGGGAAACTCAGCATGGACTCGCCACTGGCAAAACAGCTCTTAGGGAAGCGACTGGACGATGAGATTGATGTAAAAACGCCGGAAGGGATTAGGAGTTATTACATCGCAACGGTGGAATACAACAGGAATTAATCTTTCGCGGGAATGACGAAATTAAAAATTCGACAACCTCTCTTCCGTATCCAGAATACCCGTATATTCCCGGGTATTTTCTTCAGCAAATGCGCCCTCGACACCTAACCCTGACTGAGCAATATCATACAGGTCTTTCATGGCTGCGACCGTCGCACGGGAATTGGCAGCGATCTGCATAGCCCTTTCAGAAACCAGCGCATCCAGTGCCTCTTTATCGGCTAATACTTCATTGGCGATTCCATATTCACGTGCTTCTTCGCCTTTGAATACCCGAGCGGTGTAAGAAAGTTCTTTGGCTCGGCGTACGCCGACAGCCTGAGACAGGGTCTGCGCCATACCCCAAGTAGGGCGCAGACCAAATTTGGCGTGGGTATCACCAAATTTGGTATCCACAGTGGTGTAAATAAAATCGCAGTGCAAAGCAACTTCCAGTGCACCGGTAAAACAGGCACCGTGCACCTTGGCAATGACGGGGCACTGGCATTGGCGAATGGCCTGAACAGCCCGCTCGGCCGGTGCGTTGAACAGGTCACCAATTTGGCCGTATTTGGGTTTAATCCCCTGCAAAACTTTGAGGTCAACGCCAGCAGAGAATGCCCTACCCTCACCCTCCAGAACCACAACCGATACAGACTGATCCTCCGAGGATTTCTCTATCAATTCAGCTATTGCTTCCAGCATTTCCGGACGAAAGGCGTTCATGGCTTCCGGGCGATTCAGTGTAATCGTCAGTACCGAATCGCTCAGACTGGATTTAATAAATTCAGTGTTTGGAATGTCGTTATTATTCATTATGTATTCCGCTTTCTTGTCAGAGCTTTCGGGTTACGCTGGCTGAGCTGGTATTCGCTTTATCTCGAGCACTCTCAATTGAATCACCCAGGGCTAACGCCACGCCCATTCTGCGTTTGCCGGAAACCTCTGGCTTACCGAATAAACGTAAGTGCGTATCAGGTACCGCCAATGCTTTTTCTAAACCACTAAACTGCACACTCTGGCTCTCGCCAGACACCAGTATTACACTGGAAGCACTGGGGCCGTTTTGTTTTATTTGTGGAATCGGCAGGTCGAGAATAGCGCGAGCGTGTAGTGCGAACTCAGATAAATCCTGCGAGATTAATGTGACCAAGCCTGTATCGTGCGGGCGCGGTGATACTTCGCTGAAAATCACTTCGTCGTCTTTGATAAACAATTCAACACCGAACAAGCCTTTACCGCCGAGCGCGCTGGTGACCTTCTCCGCCATATCCTGCGAGGCTTTTAAAGCTTGCTCAGTCATGGCTTGTGGCTGCCAGGATTCCTGATAATCACCACACTCTTGTCTGTGGCCAATAGGCGCACAGTAGGAGGTTCCGTCGCGATGGCGCACGGTGAGCAGTGTGATTTCAAAATCAAAATCGACAAAACCTTCGATAATCACTTTGCCTTTACCGGCGCGGCCGCCCTCTTGGGCATAATCCCAAGCGGCTTCAATTTCTGATTCAACCCTCAACAGTGACTGACCTTTGCCCGATGAACTCATGATCGGTTTGATCACACAGGGCAGACCGATATTTTTAATCGCGCTCAGGTATTCTTCTTTGGTTTGCGCAAATTCATAGGCACTGGTTTTTAAGCCTAAGTCTTCGGCGGCAAGGCGACGAATACCTTCACGGTTCATTGTGAGCTGTGTTGCTCTTGCTGTAGGTATAACAGTAAAGCCTTCACGCTCTAACTCGGCCAATGTGTCGGTGGCAATAGCCTCGATTTCCGGCACGATTAAATCTGGCTTTTCCTGTTCAATCACGGCGCGCAGTGCGTCGCCATCTAACATGTTTACAACATGAGAACGGTGCGCCACCTGCATGGCAGGGGCATTAGCGTAGCGATCGACCGCTATCACCTCTACACCCAAACGCTGTAACTCAATCGCCACTTCTTTACCAAGCTCTCCTGCACCGCAAAGTAAAACTTTTTTGGCCGTGGGGCTGAGGGGTGTACCGATGGAGACGGGCATACTGCAAGACCTTATATTTTTAGAGGGACTTCATTTTGGACGAATGAATTCGGCCCTACCCTAGATCCGTGTATTTTCTGTAGGGTCGAATTCTTTCGTCCACTATTATTTGCCGTAGTAACCAAACACCTTCTGCAGAAGCTCTGTGGTTCTCTGCATTGGGTTTTCCCTTATTTTCTTTTCTTCTTCAGCCACGAGATCAAACAGAGAATTGGTTGCCTGCTGCGCCACATATTCATCAATATCAATTGATGGCATATCCACACCCGCCAAACGACCATAGGTATTAACCTTGTCTGACAGGCCCTTAAACTGTTCTGTCACGCCCACCTGACTCGTTGCCTGCGTCACTAACGGCAAAAATTCCTGCATAATTTCTGCTTTGCTGGTTTTTATAAAGTATTCAGTCGCCGCGTTATCCGGCCCGGTTAAAATATTAACGGCATCATTGATCGACATCTGAGTAATGGCTTTACCGAATACGGACGCAGCCGTTGGCACGGCTTTTTCTGCGGCATTATTCAAACTGGATTCAAACTCATCCACGTAACTCGACAAGCCAACATCGCGGGCAAAGTCCGCCGCCGATTGAATTTGAGCCGGCAGTGGGATTTTATATTTACTGTCTGAGAAACCGCCACTTTGACCCAGTTGGGTAACCGCAGCATCCACACCTTTATCCAGCGCTTGCTTAATCGCATTGGCTGATTCGCTGGAAGAAGGCTGACTGGAATTAGACAAAACAGTGTTCGCCACATTGATCGCTGAATTCATCATTTCAGGCGAGATGCTTTCACACGCTGTAATCAACATTACAAGAGCACAAGCAATAAGAAGTCTATATTTACGCATAAATTAATAATTCCCTATTTTTAATTACAAAACGGCTTTGATTGAGGCCGCTAAATATTCCAAGTTATTTTGACTGATGCCGGCAATATTGATACGTGAAGAACCCACCATATAAACACTGTATTCATTTTTGAGGGCTTCCACTTGTGCTTCACTCAAACCCAAGAACGAGAACATACCACGCTGGCGTGGAATAAAACTAAAGTCTCCCGCGTCATTCAGTGCCGCAGCTAACTGTCCACGCAATGTCGCAATACGTACGCGCATTTCTGCTACTTCGCCCTGCCACTGTCCCCTCAGCACATCATCGCTTAACACCTTAGCGACCAATGCCGCACCGTGGGCCGGCGGCATAGACCAGATACCACGGGCAATACTTTGCATTTGGGTGAAGGCGTTATAGGTCGATTCTGCATTGCTACCCAATACGCTCAATGCTCCGGTGCGCTCACGGTAGAGGCCAAAGTTTTTAGAGCAGGAGCTGGCCACCAGCATTTCTGGCACTGTGTCAGCCAGCAGACGAACACCATAGACATCTTCGTCTAAGCCATCACCAAAGCCCTGGTAAGCCAGATCAATAAAAGGAACAAATCCACGATCAACGGCTATGGCAGCTACCTGTTGCCACTGCTCGGTATTAAGATCGGCGCCACAGGGGTTATGGCAACATCCGTGCAGCAACACGATGTCACCGGCTGGCACTTGTTGTAACGTCTCGGCCATCGCATCAAAATTAACACTTTGTGTTGCGGCATCGTAATAGGGGTATTCACGAATGGTTAAGCCTGCACCGCCCAACAGCGGTATGTGGTTCGCCCAAGTTGGGGTGCTGACCCAGATGGTGGGGGCTTCTGTATTCCTGTGAGCCGCAGCGCTTGTTTTTCCTTGAGCCGCGGCACTGACTTTGAACAACTCTGCCGCCAAACGCAGAGCACCGCAACCTCCGGGAGCCTGCAGGGTTCTTAAACGCTCACCCACACGTGCTTCCAGCTCTGCGCCAAAAATCAAAGTTTGTATGGTTTGATTAAACAACGCATCACCAGCCGGCCCCTGGTAAGCCTTGGTTTGCTCCTCTTGGTGCAAGATAGCCTGCGCTTGAGTAATACTCGACAATACTGGGGTAATACCCGCTTCGTTTTTATACACACCCACACCCAAATCCACTTTATTGGGATTGGTATCCTGTAGGTAGGCGATAGAGAGCCCTAAGATAGGATCAGAAGCTAATGGCTGAAGCTGTTCAAACATAATAATTCCGTACAGATTGGTCACTTTTAATGAAATCGAAGTATAGCGGGTTAGGCAGAGCCACTCAGCAATAAATTTTGAAGCAATGCCACAACAACCTATAATCAAACCCTGATGCTTTAGGATAAGAATTTCATGGCCACACAGCTGGATGATTTCGATATAAAAATTCTGCAAGCCCTGCAGAAAAATGCCGACTATTCGATGAATGAGTTGGGCGATTTGGTCGGGCTTTCTCACACCCCATGCTGGCGACGTATCAAGCGACTGGAAGCTGACGGGTATATTAACGGCAAGGTCACCCTACTGAACGCTGAGAAGCTCAACCTGGGCGTTACCGTACACGCCTACATGACCATTAAAAGCCACGACGAGGATTCATTAAACGCCTTTGAAAACGCCGTGCAGGAAATAAACGAAATTGTGGAATGCTATTCCACCACCGGTGAGAAGGACTACATCTTACAAATTGCTGTAGCGAGTGTGGACCACTATGAAAAGCTACTGAAGGAGCGCCTGGTTCACCTGCCTAATGTCGCTTCGGTAAATTCTACCTTTGCACTAAAGCAGGTGAAATACACCACAGCGCTTCCCCTAAAACGATAATCGCTTAAGCCCTCACTTTAATTGTAGGTCGGACTTCAGTCCGACTCCTCTCAGCTAACTCAAAGATCTTGTCGGACTGAAGTCCGACCTACATGGAATTGGATCATCTACAATTCATATCGTAAGTAGTGATATGGCCATGCCGGCCAATGGTCGACTAGACCTGCCCTCACTGGATTATTGACAATATATTCAGCCACCGAGCGTATATCTTCATCTTTGCGCAAGGCATGATCGTAAAATCCAGGTTGCCAGAACCGTTGATCATTATTCAGTAGTTTATTTATAACTCTAGAAGAGCTCCCCTTGAGATTACGAACCGCTGCAGAAAGGCTTTCACCCCCTAAGGTTAATAGACAATGGAAGTGATCGGGCATAATCACCCAAGCCAATAACTCCGATGTGGATTTACCTTCATACGCTTTAAGCACTGAAATAAAACTATCAACAATCTCCGACCTCAAAAAATGAGATTGTCGGCCATTAATATTGAAGGTCAAAAAGTAATGATTATTCGCTTGAGAAAAACGACCTTTGCGCAAGTCATTCCATGACATAGCTACCATCCTTAGTTTTTTGTAGGTCGGACTTTAGCCCGACACCTCCAATCCAAATCGAAAATCTTGTCGGACTGAA
Source organism: Cellvibrionaceae bacterium (assembly GCA_030597965.1). GTDB lineage: Bacteria > Pseudomonadota > Gammaproteobacteria > Pseudomonadales > Cellvibrionaceae > JAUVQU01. The sequence continues at coordinate 9,166 of JAUVQU010000028.1, read as the reverse complement.
GCCCTACCTACAGTATAGGGGACAATTGATTAATCAATTCAGCTAGAACCTGCTGCATGGTTTTCCCATCACAGTTCACAGTGATATCCGCATAACATTCGTACAGGGCCATACGTTCCAGGTACACCTCATGAAAACCCTGCTCAGGGTGGCGAGCGATACCCCGAGTTTGCATATCATCAATGCGACGGAGCAATTCTTCCTCACTCACACTTAATAAAACAACCGGCCCCAGGCTTTTGAGACGAGTCATACCTGCCTTACTGTAAACCGCACTGCCACCGGTCGCTATAATCTGGTTAGAAAACTCCGAGTTCAATAACACCTGCTCTTCCTGTTCTCGCAAAGCTAGATGCCCACGCACATCAAGATACTCTTGTAAGCAACAGCCGATGCGTTTTTGCAGGAACAGATCCGTATCACAGAAATCTTTGGCTAATTTTTTAGCCAACAGTACACCCAAGGTGCTTTTACCAGCACCCGGCATACCTATGAGCGAAATACAGTCTACAGTCATGGCTATTTCCTGCGGCTGGCGATGTCGTCAAGTATTTTTTGCATGGCTTGCTGATGGTCAGGCGTGTGATGACACGCGCCCTGCACTTCACCACAACGCTCTAAGAATTCATCCAGCGGGGCTGTTTGTGCCTCTTGCATCAGCAGCTTGCTCATACGCTGAGCATAGGCTGGCTTGGAGGCTATGTCTGCGGCCAATGCTTGTGCTCGCGCCATTAGCTGTTCTGGCTCCAACACCTCCAATACAATGCCGTATTCCAGTGCCTCATCAGCACTGATGATGCGACCAGTAAAAGTTAACTCGGCGGCGCGCTGGTAACCAATTAAACGCTGTAAATACCAGGCACCCCCATCGCCCGGACTCAACCCAAGATTTACGAAGGTTTCACCAAAGCGGGCTTTAGACGAAGCCAAGCGAATATCGCACATGTTAGCGAGATCAAATCCAGCACCAATCGCCGGGCCATTTACAGCAGCAATGGCTGGAACAGCTAAGCTCTGCATAGCCAGCGGCATGCGCTGAATACCCTTGCGATAGTTCTCAGCCAACTGCTCTGGCGAGCCAGCAAAGTCCCCGCGCTGTTCTGCGATGTCTTTTACGTTACCGCCAGCACTGAAAGCTGAACCGGCACCCGTTAAAATCAATACGCGAGCGGCACCTTCTTGCTCAACCGTTGCATTAATCCAATCCACTGTCGCGATAATATCGTCGACCAACGCCGAGCCGGTGAGTGCATTGCGCAGATCGTGGCGATCAAAGGTTAAGGTGGCGACACCATGATCCAAAGTTAATTGGGCGTCTTGTAGTGGTGGTAGTAATGGCGGTAATAGTTGAGATGATTCGATGGAGTTCATAGATCAACCCTGTTTATTATTCTTGAATACAGTATGCCCTAAGGATTCAATTACGGAAATATACCGATCTGTTCGCCTGCAAGGCACCAAAAGTAGGCCCTTTTAAGGGAGCTCCTACAGGTAATAACAGACTGCTGTAGGAGCACCCCAGAGTGCCTTCTCTTCCTGCTCCGCAGAAATTCACCTTGCCAGCCTTGCTGGCGAAAAAAAACCAGAACATGTGTTCTGGTTTTTGGAATTCCCGCCTGCGCAGTAATTTAAAACGTCACGAGCGAAGGTTAGGCAAGGCAAAACATCTCGAAAAAGCGGAATTTACATATAGTAAATGAGCATTTTGAGAGATGTTTTAACGCAGCATAACCGAGCGCAGCAGTTTTAATTAGGTACGCTCGAACAATGCGGCAATACCCTGACCACCACCAATACACATAGACACTACGGCATAACGGCCATTGATGCGTTCAAGCTCATAAAGAGATTTAACGGTAATGACAGCACCGGTAGCGCCCACAGGGTGCCCCAGAGAAATACCAGAACCGTTTGGATTCACTTTATCCATTGGTAATTCCAATTCACGACACACAGCCAATGCCTGACCAGCGAACGCTTCGTTCACTTCCCAAACGTCGATATCATCTTTAGCAACACCGGTTTTTTCCAACAGTTGGTTAATAGCTGGAACAGGACCAATACCCATGATTGATGGATCAACACCGGCGGTGGTGTAGCCCACCAAGCGAGCCAATACCTTCAGGCCTTTGGCTTCAGCTACCGAGCGCTCGGTCAGAACCACTGCCGCCGCCGCATCATTAATACCCGATGAGTTGCCAGCCGTTACTGAGCCGTCTTTCTTAAACGCTGGGCGCATTTTCGCCAAAGACTCAACGGTAGTGTCGCCTTTTACATGCTCATCGTAGTCAAAGATTTTTACGCCTTTGCGCGACTTCAATTCAATAGGAACGATCTGCTCTTTAAAGTAGCCAGCCTCGATTGCTGCGGCGGCACGACGGTGAGATTCAGCGGCAAGTGCATCCTGATCTTCACGAGAAATATTGTACTGCTCGTTCAGGTTTTCAGTGGTTATACCCATGTGGTAATCATTGAATGGGCAGGTCAGAACATTAACCAATGGGTCGACAAACTGGCCGTCGCCCATACGCAGACCCCAGCGTGCACCGGGCACCCAGTAAGGCAAGTCAGTCATATTCTCGGATCCACCGGCCACAGCAGAGTCACATTCATTCAGCATAATCTGCTGTGCAGCCGTTATGATCGCTTGTAAACCAGAACCACACAGACGATTAACAGTCAGGGCTGGAGTTTCAATATTCAAACCGCCCTTCAAGGCAGATATACGGCTTACGTAGGGAGCCTTAGTATCGGCATGAGCCACAGAACCAATCACGCAGTGACCGATATCATCGGCACTCAAACCACTGTGCTCAAGTGCAGCTTTTACAGCGATGCCGCCCAGCTCACCAACATTCTTACCTTTCAGGCTGCCGCCATAAGTACCAATAGCGGTGCGTTTAGCACCGACTACTACAACTTCACGATTACTCATTTCCAGATCTCACTTTATATTTTTCTGTATAAATTATGCATTTAAGATACACGTACCCTACTGGGCCGAAGGCCGAGCAGTATACACGAATCCTAAAAGGTGTCTTACTCGAAAACGGACAGAAGTATAGGTAAAGTCGGCCAAAACAATCAGGGTTGATCAGCCAATAACGCCCGCAGCATCCAGCTCACTGAGCTCTTCAGCCGACAGACCGAGAATTCCCTCCAGCACCTCAGTATTGTGGCTCCCCACTGCACCACCCGGCCAATTGGTTTGCCCAGGCGTCTCACTGAGTTTGGGAAGAATGGCAGGAATCTCAAGCTTTTTACCGTCGATCTCGACCTGCTCAAACATGCCTCTGGCGCGGAAGTGCTCATCCTCCATCATGTCGGCCACTGAGTAGATGGGGCCACCCGGCACGCGACGCTCATCGAGCTTTTGAAGTATCTCGGTGGACGGGTAGGTTAAACACCAGTCGGCCAAAATCTTATCCAGCTCCCGCTCATGTTCAACACGACCTGCATTGTTCGCCATACGTGGATCAACACCCAGCTCAGGGCGACCAACGGCCTTCATCAAACGCTGGAAGACCGAGTCGCCATTACCACCAATGACCACGTATTTACCATCGGCACAGCGATAGGTATTGGTAGGCACGATACCGGTTACGGTTGTACCTGAAGGCCCACGCACAACGCCCGCACCTGAAAACTCGGGAATAACACCTTCCATTAAATTAAACATGGCCTCGTAAAGCGCGACATCAATCACCTGTCCCTGAGCATTGCCACGCTCCTTTGCAAACAGAGCCATTACAATACCCAGTGCCGCATGAATACCGGCAATGGTGTCGCCAATGCTCAGGTTAGGACGTACGGGTGCCTGTCCAGGGAAACCATTCACATAACGAAAACCACTCATGCCCTCACACACCGAGGCGTAGCCCGGGCGCTTACTGTAAGGGCCGTCCTGTCCAAAGCCGGAGATACGCGCATAGACTAAACCGGGATTACGAGACTTTACCTGCTCAGGCCCCAGGTTCCACTTTTCCATCACACCCGGGCGAAAGTTTTCCACCATCACATCGGCGGTATCGATCAGCTTGCCCAATAACTCCTGACCACGCTCTTGGCGTAAGTCGAGTGTGACTGATTTCTTATTCCGCCCTAAGCTACGAAACCAATAGGATGTACCACTTTCAGCGTCCACTTCACGCCAGCCGCGAATGGGATCTCCACCTTTCGGTGGTTCCACCTTGATAACCTCCGCACCAAAGTAGCCCAAAATGGTGCCCGTAAAAGGCCCCGCCAATAGCTGACCCACCTCGATGACACGAATGCCTGCCAGAGGACCGAGCTTATTGTTCTGGTTATTCATTCTCTAACTCCAATGACGGCCAAAGACTTACCCATTCTCTAACTCCAATGTTGGGTTAACGGCCAACACTAATTTGCCAATAAGTTTATTCGACTCCATTAGCTCATGGGCTACAGGAGCATCGGCTAAGTCGATGTTTTCCGGATGCATCAAAGGTTTTATCTTGCCCAACTCTAAGAGCGGCCAAAAGTCTTCGCGCAAATACGCCGCAATACGTGTTGTTGCGGCAACAGACTGGGGGCGTAAAGTAGAGCCTGTAAGCGTCAACCGCTTCAACATCACCGGCATTAAATTCATTTCCACTTGGGGGCCACGCAAAAAAGCGATACTGATGATACGACCCTCAATGGCGGCGGCACTGATATTACGTGGAATATAATCGCCGCCCACCATATCGAGGATCACATCAGCGCCACAGCCATCCGTCACCTCTTTCACAACAGCCACAAAATCCTGTTCGTTGTAATTAATCGCCACATCCGCGCCAAGCTTTAGGCAAACGTCGCATTTTTCGCGGCTACTTGCTGTGGTTATAACGCGCGCGCCCATAGCCTTGGCCATTTGAATCGCCATACTGCCTATGCCGCTGGCACCGGCATGCACTAAAAAAGTTTCACCACGGGCCAACCGACCGCGGTCGAACACATTTGACCAAACCGTAAACATGGTTTCAGGTAGAGCGGCCGCTTCTTTAAGGCTCAAGCCACTGGGTACAGGCAGGCAATGATCCGCCTCGACGCACACCCGCTCTGCATAACCGCCACCATTAGTTAAGGCGCATACCACATCGCCAACCTGCCACTGAGTTACATCGGCACCCACAGAACTGATACGACCGGAAACTTCCAAGCCCAAAATAGTAGAAGCACCCGGCGGCGCAGGATAAGCCCCCATACGCTGAAACACATCGGGACGGTTTACACCCGCATAGGCCACATCGATTAAGACTTCAGAAAGTGTTGGCGTGAGAGCATCGCATTCGGCGATCACCATCTGCTCGGAACCGCCAGGGGTTGGCACATCAATGAAATGCATAGATTTTTCTACTTATTTGTATGCTGCGCTAAAAGAATGTGAAGGTTGAGATTATTCAACAGGATTTTTTCGTGAGTTCGCGGCGATGCCGCACGCAGAACCGGAGCGTATGGTTAATACGTGAGGATTCTCCAAAAGTAGGCACTACGAAGCAAGTACGGCATCAACAAAGAAATCGCGGGAAAAGACAATGAATAACTCAACCTAGGGGGCTAGTCGTTCTATCGACCACTCCCCATCATACTCTAAGGTGTATTCGAATCTGTCATGCAACCGATTCGCCCCACCCTGCCAGAACTCTATCTCGGTCGGAATCACACGATAGCCACCCCAGAAATCCGGCAAGGGCACTTCACCCTTGGAGAATTTATCCTTCATAGCATTGAACTGCTGCATCAACATGGCGCGCGAGCTCACACTCTGACTTTGAGGAGAAGCCCATGCAGCAAGACGGCTTTCTAATGGCCGCGACAGAAAATAATTGAGCGACTCGGTTGAGTCTACACGTTCAGCGTAGCCGCAGACTTTCACTTGGCGTTCCAACATATGCCATGGGAAGTGAAGACTGACCTTGCTGTTTTCTTCAATTTCTTTGGCTTTACGACTTTCGTAATTGGTATAAAAGACAAAGCCTTCCTGGTCGACATGCTTGAGCAGCACAATACGCTGAGACGGCTGACCGCTTTCATCAACCGTTGCCAATGTCATGGCAGACGGGTCGTGGATACGCGCATCCATGGACTGTTTCATCCAGCGCTCAAATTGCACAATCGGATCACGGGCGAGATCATCGTACTTCAGACCACCCTTTAGGTACTCTCGACGAATTTTTTTCAAATCCAGTTTTGGTCCAAATTCAACTCGTGGTTTCAGCACAATACGCGCCTCCATAGTTCTTCAAGATAGCTCTTAAAAATAACATTTCAATATATTCTTTTGATTGTAGCGCCATTTGGGGCATGCCGTCATATACTACGCGCAAAACCTAACCGAGTGAGTCATGAGCAGCATCCCGCCCCCCACATCCATTACCGGTCTTATTCTGGCCGGAGGCCAATCACGACGCATGGGTCGCGATAAGGCGCTGCTTCCATGGGAAGGCCAAACACTGTTGGAATACACAGAGCAGCGTTTAAAGCCGATGGTGTCCACGCTGGTCGTGAGCAGCAACCAAATAGAACAGCTATCCATGCTAACAAGTTCACCCATATTGCCTGATGAACACTTGGACCAGCAGCTTTCCGCATACAGCGGGCCACTCCATGGCGTACTAACCGGCCTAATGTGGATGCAAACCCATACGCCCGAATGTGAATGGCTGTTGAGCGTTGCGGTGGACACCCCCAGCTTTCCGTTAACTCTCGGCGACGATTTGCTTGCGACTGCGACCAACCAGAACCTACGTTTGGTCTGTGCCGCCTCTAAGGACTAGTTACACCCAACCTGCGCCCTTTGGCACAGCAGTTTGAGGCAATCTTTAGCCGACTACCTGTTAAGAGGTGAGCGACGACTGATGACCTTTCACGAGCAAATGAAGGGTGGCCATGTCAGCTATGGGACGGCACCGCAGGACCCTTTCTTTAACATCAACACCGAAGACGACCTGGAACAACTTAAGCGGATTTAAAGTCACTCCATTTGGATGCTTTTTAGCCGCTTTCCAGCTCCTTTCTAGTCAACACGAAATTTTATTGAATTTGCCCCTTGACCAACGCGGCTGTGATCTCTAATATCCGCATCCGTTCCTAACGGAACAGTGATTCCGACATAGCTCAGCGGTAGAGCAGTTGACTGTTAATCAATTGGTCCCTGGTTCGATCCCAGGTGTCGGAGCCATATTTCAAAGGGTTGCCTTATGGCAGCCCTTTTTTATTTCTGAAAAGCCAATATTTCCTCTTGATCGAATCGTCTTATCACTCCCCCAAAAAGAAATTAACAACCTCCTCTGGCCCAGAAATATCACCGGCTTCAGGCCCGATGATTCTCGGATAGCGTACGGTATATGAAGGCATTACATGCCCAGACCCCTGTAAAGTATATAAACGCACTTGAATACCGTCAGAGTTAGACCAGCGACGCTCTTCTACTGATGTCTGCTTATCGCCATCACGCTCTGCGTGCTGGACTTTCTCCTTCTGAACAAGCACAGGCTGGCCATCAATGCCCGCCAAACCCAACCAGTAAGCCGCTGTGGCCGATGAAGAGAGCACTTCACCTCGACTGCTGTTTCCTGCGATGGAAACCAGACCGCCTGTATGGGGGTTAATTGGGTCTTCTGTGCCATTAAAAATGGCGATGGAGACCGGCTGGCCCGATGGTTCACAATCTAAATTGTCCTTAACCGGTAAATTTGCAGCAAAAGCGGCGACGCCTGAAAATTGATCTGGATGCTCTAAACCCAAGCGATAGGCCATATGCCCACCATTAGAAAACCCCGTCGCAAACACCTTGCTTTTATCTATTCTAAGTTTAGACCCCAACTCTTTAACAATCAGATCAAAGAAAGCTACGTCATCTATGTTCTGAGTATTTGCCACATAATCCGCCGAAGCACGGCAGTCATTCCAGTGATTTTCGTAACCGTCAGGATAAACAACAACAAAACCAAACTTCTCAGCCAAAAGGTCAAATTCATAACCCGTCTGTAATCGAACCCCCGCACCCGAACTTATAGAACCATGAAGAACGAATATCAAAGGAGCTTTAGTCTTTAAGGAGGATGGCTGATAGAAAGAATAAGTACGTGTAAGACCATCGAGTTCTAGCGATTTACTTTCGAAGCTCCCGGGTAAACTTGGCTCCGGCACTTCGGGAAAGTAGATAAAATAATAAAACAAACCCGCCAAAATCAAAGCAATGAAACATAAAATATAAGCGATGATTTTAAAAAAGGATTTCATTAAATACTCACAAGCTCACGACTTCTGCCCTGGTTCAATATCGAATAAATCAATATTAATACCTGAAGCCTCAGATTCCGCCATGGTGATGCTGGCTTTAGGTGACAACAACTTCAATAATCCTGTGCGCTGCATCAGAAACACCAATCGCATGATCCAGGACATTGGGCTATACCAAGGGCCGGCCTTCATATCCACACGCAACCGGCGCAGATGCATATATTTAATGTGCCACTCGCCTTCCATCTGACAGTACAAATCATCGTAGTAACCTGAGCCATCCACTATATAACCTGGCTGTTCAACGCGGTCATCCATTGGCCAGATCGCACGTACCTCTCCATTATTTAAAAAGTGAAATTCCGCCGGGTGAATACGGTGTGCTGTCACCGCTTTTCTCAGCATCATCGATAACAAACCTATAATTTCCGCCCGGCCATTTACCGTACTGATCTCTGCGTTTGGCCCATACTGTAAAACACCATCGGGCATAAAGGTTTCTGCATACGCCTCCCACTGTTTACAATCCAGCAAACGACAGTAGCGCGCCTTCACATCGGTAATTTCATTTCTCGCTTTTTGCTTTTCTTTTTCTGTCCAGATTTTCAAAATACTGCTCCGCCGTATTAACTGACAATAGATATAATCTTTGTTCGCTTGCAGGGCACCAAAAGTAGACCCTTTTAAGGGAACTCCTACAACACCAATCATGGAACTCTAGATCGTAGACGCCAGTTCATACAGAAATGCCTCATAAAATTGTAATTTTTGTTCTCTGGTAAGGCGGCGCGGCACACAGCGACAGGAGCATATAACTAATATGTGACTGAGTGAGTACAGCAGCAACGCAGCCAGAGGGCAAAAAATACATTTTAGGAAGCGCCTTCTGCCCAATACTCCCATTGGCAGGCATGGCCTG
>JAUVQU010000121.1 GCA_030597965.1 Cellvibrionaceae bacterium | reverse complement strand
TTTTAACTTCAAACTCGACCTCTATTGCCTCAGCTGCCACTAGATAGGCTCGCGGTACTGCGGAAGGTTTCTCTCTAGCCATCAATCAATTCCAATACTCACGAATATAAGCAATCAATCGCGTGATACGTTCGTTACTCAACTGCCGATAATCAAAATACGGGCACACGATCAGCCTCTTTTCAGGTATCACCGCAAAGTGCGTATCCAACCATTGCAGTTCAGCGTCTAAACCCAAGGCACTCGCATAGGTTTTTCCTGCGACCACATGCACGCAATTTTTTAGTGAGCTGTTCTTTAGTGAACTGCCGTTCGGTGAAAAATCAGGCGAAGAAAACAACAAGGCCGCTCTCGAGTCGGCCTGTAATAAATGCTGATCTCGATAATCCTGCCAGCGGGAATATTGAGGTACCTCTTCCCACAATCCAGCCTCACCCATCTCATAGAGAAACTTGGCGTAAACGCTGAACAGTTTGCGCCAGTGATTACTGGTGTGGCGAACAATATGATCCAGCTCGCCTTGAGCCAGACCACGTAAATGATCCAGTGCTGGATAATCATCTATAGGCGGCCGGTTAGCCACGTAAACCGCCAAGCAATAATCTTCACCCCCAAAGCCTATAGCTGCTTGCTGATTCAACTGCGTATTCCTATCAAATGTGAGCCACTGGTAATGACCGCACTATATCAAGCTTTACTCGTCATACCTGTACTCAATCAGTACAATAGCCTCATACTTTAACTACGAGCGTACAGACTGCCCATGAGCATTCAGTGGTATCCCGGCCATATGCACAAGGCCCAGAAAGAGATCAAAGAAGTTCTGCCGCAGGTAGATTTGCTGATCGAAGTTCTGGACGCTCGCATTCCCTACAGCAGTGAAAACCCTCACATCGCTGAGCTGCGTGGCGATAAGCCCTGCATTAAAGTCCTGAGTAAAACCGACTTAGCCGATCCAGAAATGACCGCCCAGTGGCAGGAATACTTTGAGCGCCAAAAAGGCGTGAAAACCATTGGTATCACCACAGAGCAGCCCGCTAAAACAAAGCAATTAGTCGAGCTGTGTAAAAAAATGCTGCCTGACAAAGTCGGTGGCGTTAAAACTATTTACACAATGATCGTGGGTATTCCCAACGTGGGTAAATCAACCCTGATCAATACCTTAGTTGGACGCCCCATCGCTAAAACCGGTAACGAGCCCGCCGTTACCAAAGGGCAGCAGCGTATTAATCTGGGCGGCGGTATTATGCTGCTCGATACGCCGGGCATCCTCTGGCCTAAAGTAGAAAACCCCAAAAGCGGTTATCGCCTTGCCGCCAGTGGCGCCATTAAAGACACGGCAATGGAATACGCTGACGTCGCCTACTTTACCGCTGAGTATTTATTGCAAGCCTACCCAGAACTGTTAAAGGCCCGTTACGATCTAGACCACATCCCCGATAATGAAGTGGAGCTAATGGATATGATTGCTGCACGCCGCGGTTGTTTACGCAGCGGCGGTATAGCGGATACCCACAAGGTATCGGAAATATTAATCAACGAATTGCGCGACGGTGTACTCGGCAGAATCACGCTGGAATCACCGGACATGGCAGCCGCCGAAGAAATCGAAGTGGCCGAAGCTATTGCCAAAAAGGAAGAAACCAAAGCCAAGCGTTTAGCCAACAGTAAAAAAGGCACTCGCGACTTTGATAAAAGGCCCGGGGATAAAAGACCCAAAGCTGATACCAACATCAACCGTAAAAAAAGCGGTGGAGGGGCTAAACAAAAAGGCCCACGCATTGCTGGCTCCGGGAAACCCAATAAACCACGTCGTTAAATTGAGGCCGTTGCACGAAAGCCATTTCGCTTTCAGACTAAGGCTCAAACTGTAAAAATAAAAGGCTTTCACTTCACTCATGAAAACACTCAGTTATTGGATTCTCGGATTCATTTTTATCGCTCTGTCATTCGTACTGCTCAAACCATCCCCCAAAGATGAAGGCTTTGTAGCAGCCGTTAAGCAACTGCCTTGGGACATACAAACCAACGAGTACGGCGGTAGCCGCGTATTTGGTATTGATCTTGGCCAAACAACGGTTAACCAGGCATTGAATCTATTGGGAGAAGATCACGACCTCGCCATTATTAGCGACCAGCAAGATAACGCCGGTCTGGAGATTTATTACAGCCACTTTCGCAGCGGCCCATTCAACGCCAAATTAATCCTCAGTGTTGATGTTAATAATCTGCTATTGGAAACTATGATCAACCGTGCCAGTAATTCTGAATACATTGACAGCGGTGCACGTAAATTCTCTCTTAGTCCAGAAGATTTGTCCCACATTCAAGAATTCACCATTAAGGCAATCACCCTAGTACCCAGTGCCAACTTAAGCGAAGCTACGATCATTGATCGCTTTGGTGAAGCGGCTAAAGTCATTCAAATCGACGCGCAAACAACGCACTTCCTGTATCCCGGTAAAGGCCTAGACGTAGCGTTAAACAAAGACGCTAAAGAAGCTTTCCAATACATCGCGCCGATTGATTTTAAAATACTGTCAGACCCTCTCGAAGCTGCTGCCAGTAGCGAGAAAGTCGGCAACGAGAAGAGCGGAAAATAACCGTGACTGATGAATACCAAAAAGAGCTCTATTGGGAAGATTTCCCCGTCGGTAAAACTTTTAAGCTCGGCTGTTATTTTTTATCCAAAAAAGAGCTGATCGATTTTGCGACTCAGTACGACCCTCAGGATTTTCATATCGATGAAGAGAAGGCCAAGCTCACCCCCATGGGAGTGCTTTGTGCCTCTGGTCTGCAAACCGTTGCCATCTGCCAGCGGCTGACCGTAAAGAATCTGACCGAGCGCTCTGCATTGGTAGCCGGCGTTGCCATGAATAACTTAAAGTTCAACACCCCCGTATTGCCCGACGAAACACTGCGAGCTGAACTCACTATCACCGAGGCTCGCCGTTTAAGCGATGGCAAGCGTGGCCTTATCCGCTTTGAGAAACACGCCTACAACCCACGCAATGAGTGTGTGATGAGTTTAGAATCAGGGCTGATCATGATGTGCCGGGAAGCAATCACAGGAACCCAATCACCAGCATTAAGCGAAACATCCCAATGAACACCATCAGCCGTATCACCAGCGCCGAAGCCAAAGAACTGCTCGATAATCCATCGTGTCAAATCATCGATGTGCGCGACCTCATGAGCTTTAATCAATACCATCTAACCGGTGCTGCACATATTGATAACGGCAGCTTGGGCGGCTTTCTTGCCAGCGCCGACAAGAGCGCCCCTACCCTCGTATTTTGTTACCACGGAAACAGCAGCCAGCAGGCCACAGGGTTCCTTATGCAGGAAGGGTTTACCTCAGCACACAGTGTTGATGGCGGCATGGAAGTGTGGCGTCAACTCTACCCTGATACACTTCAGTCGGTATAGTCAATCGACCTAGCCTGTCGGCTTGACCACATAACCTAAGCTTATACGCATAATGCCCACTCAGCCCAGACCCAACTTTGTGCCACACGCCTTCAACAAGCTAAAGGCCGATAATACCGACGATTCACGACGCCCCTTTAATTCGCGCGGTATTTCAGTAAAGCGCTGTCCGCAGTGTCTATTAGGCGAAGCCACCTGTATATGCCAGTTTCGGAAACCTCAAGCCTGCCGTGTAGATTGGGTGTTGGTATTGCATCGTGACGAGATTGTTAAACCGACCAATACAGGTCGGCTGATTGCTGATCTTTACCCAGAGCACACCCACGCCTTTCGCTGGGATAGAACCCAACCCGATGAGGCGCTCCTCACCTTATTGAAAGATCCAGCGCGCGAATGCCTTATCGTCTTCCCCTGCGATGAAAAAAGCGATGGCAAGAATAAAGACATCTCCCCTACATTACTTGAACCCTACACAGCTCACCGTAACGACAATCGACGTCTGACATTGGTCCTGCTCGACGCGACCTGGAAACAAGCGCGCAAAATGTATAACCACAGCCCCTGGCTACAAAACCTTCCTCACTTGGATTTACGCCACTTACTGAAACATGAAGCCGTCACCGGTGCAGGTAATTATCAAGTCAGAAAGGCCCCGAAAGCAGACCAGTTCTCTACGGCCGAAGCCGCCGCCATGGCGTTCACTGCTTGTGGTGAAACCCAACACAGCCAAGATTTATTGGACTACTTCCAGGTATTCAATGCACACTATGTAGCCATGCGTCTCAACCGGCAGCCAAAGCCAACGGACGCGCACGCACGTATACTGGCCAAAAACAATGCTGAATAAAGTTGAATCCTTATGACTAAAAAAGCCCTGATAATAATGGGCCACGGCAGTCGCCGCACAGAAGCCAACATTGAATTTGAGAGTTACGCTCGTAACCTGGCCGCAGCCGATCGCGCCAGTGAAGCGCCTCAATATGACTTTGTCAGCGCTGCATTTCTTGAATTAACATCACCGACCATGATGCAAGCCTGCGCCGAGGCCATTGAACAGAGCTGCTCGTCGATTGATGTCTATCCGTTATTTTTAAATCAAGGCAGGCACGTTGAGAAAGACATCCCCCAGCAGCTAGCCGAGGTGATGGATCAACATCCAGATATTGAAGTGCGGCTATTAGATTATATGGGGTCTTCAAACGATTTAACGGGCTTCATTCTGAATCATTTGAGAACACAAAACAGCTAGAAGCCTGTCGAATTTAGGATGATTCTAGAGCCTCCTAAATACCCATCTTTTGCAATACATCCATCAACTCGCGTAAAGCTTTGGCTAACGTTGGATGCTTGGTATCAAAGTCCACCGCATGTTCGTCCAGCTGCACCATCAACCTATCGTCTGCAATAACTTCGGACGGTCTGGCACCACCAACGATACCGCTCATCAAGTGCCCCAGCAGATCTGTTTCAGAACTGTCCTGCGCGGTATGCATGGCCTTTTTTACCTGAGCAATGGATGCTTTTAGCTGTTCGTCCGTCATACTTTCCCCTCTAAACAAATAGATGATGTGCTGCGCAGTGATCAGCAGAGCCCTTAAGTTATAGCTCATAAAGTGAAGGATTTATAGTCGTTTTAATTCCACACCGGTAGTTTGTCTAAAATGACAGCAGTGTCCGGTACGGAGTAAATCAGAAAAAAGTAAAGCACCCCGCCGCAAGCAGCAGAGCATCGAACCCAAGGGGTCAAAACAACCCAATCTGCTGGTCGGTTAACTCCGCAAAGCTGGTACCCATAAAAACCATAATACCATCCACAATAGGTTCAACCTGTCGCTCAATATACAACTCATAATCCAGCGGAGCCGTCACATGCTCTAAAGGCTCAGGTCCTGCCATCGTCAGTACATATTGAATCCAGCCACCCCGTTCATAACGGGGGCTCTTACCTTCAGCTTCCCGCAGCGCATCAGCTTTTCGCGCGGCTTGCACATGGGGTGGTACATTGCGTTTATAGTCGGCCAAACGGCGCCGGATTCGCTTGCGGTAATACAGTTCATGGTCGTGTTTTCCCTGACGAATATCCTCCATTAGCTGCATGATAAAGGGCTTTACCTCATCACCGGCGAACACTTTCCGGTACAAAGCTCGCTGGAAGCTACGCGCCATCATTGTCCAGTCGGTACGTACCGCCTCTAAACCTTTAAAAATAAGCTCACCATCTTCACTGCCACAACGTTTATTTGGAGGCACTATAATGCCGGCATAACGCTTTTTACTGCCTGTCTCGGCTCCGCGAATTCTTGGCATTACAAACTGGCGGTAGTGGGTTTCAAATTCAATCTCTAAACCACTGCCGATCTTATATTCACGCTGTAAATATTCAGTCCACCACTGATTGAGTTCCACGGCCAGCGCCTTACCGATTTCATCAACATCAAGATTGGTCGTGGAGGCGGGCAAATCCTTTAACCACACAAACACCGAATCGGTATCACCATAAATGACCTGATAACCCCGCTCTTCAATTAATGTTTTGCTGCGCGTCAGTATCTGATGACCGCGTAAAGTAATCGAACTGGGTAAGCGATAGTCAAAGAAACGGCAGCCGGGGGTGCCTAATACGCCATAGAAGGAGTTCATGATGATCTTGATGGCCTGACTCATTGCCGCGTTCTTTTCCCACTTGGCCACATCCCGCGCCGCCCAGAGCTCATCAATAATATTGGGCAAGAGTGCATCCTGCTTACTGAACAGGGCACCATTAAACCCGGGAATAAAGTGTTCTACATCGTCACTCGATGACTCCTGTCTATCACGGCAATTTTCTCGATCGATACCTAATGCCTTTTCATGGGCAATACCCTGCACCCGTGCCAAAGGATCGATACTGAATGTCTTAATGATTGAGGGGTATAGCGACTTAAAATCGAGCACCAAAACATGTTCATAAATTCCAGGCACGGAATCCATCACGTAACCACCCGGGCTACCGACACCCTCCGGGTTATCTTTAAGCATAGGTGCAACGTAGCCAGCACGATGTAAACGCGGCAGATAGCGGTTATCGAAAGCCGCGACCGATCCGCCAAAACGATCCATGGAAAGTCCCGTCAGCGAGGCGCGCTCTATAGCAAAATCGAACAGTTTAGCCGTTAAAAAGATATCCCAAACCAACTGGCAATCTTCTAAGTTGTAAGCGGCCAACGCCAATTGATCATGCAGAAATTGCTCGGTGATTTCTTCACCACGATGATCCACATCAATACTCAGTTTACCCCGCCCTAATAGCTCATGGCCCACGGCGTCCAACGAGAAGCTTTCAAAGTTGAAGGTGGCGGATTTCATGGTGTCGATACCATCCAGCACCAGGCGTCCCGGCATAGTCAGAGTAAAGTGGTCGTCATCGTCCTGTGACTGACGCCAATCAATCGAAGTGCCGTCTCGTCCCATATTCAATGCAACGCCTAACTGCTGGGCTTTACGCTGCAAGAATCGCAGGTCAAAATTAATTACATTCCAGCCGATGACGATATCGGCATCCACCTCGGCAAACCACGCCAAAAATGCCTCTAGCAGAT
>JAUVQU010000062.1 GCA_030597965.1 Cellvibrionaceae bacterium | reverse complement strand
AGGCTGATGGCCCCCGCCAGCGCGAGGACAATGGCAATAACAAACGCGAATTTTGGTCGTGAAATAAAGAAGTGACTGAGCATGGCGTGTCTCCCCTTTATTCGGTAGAAGTTGCGTTGTTGTTAGGCGTGTTGGGTTGTGGCTGTGGTTCAAGTTCTGGTTCGGGTGCCAGCATTGCTTGATACTGTTCTTCGGTGAGTAGCGCGCCGGTTTTTGTGTTCAGATACTTTTGAATGGGGGTCACTAAAATACCAGACCGCACCTTTTGCAAGCCTTCAACAACAAGGCGATCGCCTGTCTTCAGTCCGGTTTTGACTACCCAGAGGATGCCGATACTGCGACCAGTGGTAATGTTGCGGGATTTCACTTTGTTTTCGGCATCAATAATGAGAACAAATTTCCCCTGCTGGCTTTCTTGCACCGCGTATTGCGGTACTACAGGCACTTTAGCTTTTGCTGTACTTTCTAAGATTAGCGTGGTGTATAGGCCTGGGCGAATAATACCGGTTGGGTTGGGGAACTGTGCACGCAGACTGACGGTGCCGGTGGAGGCATCCACTTCGAGACCAGCGTAATTGATGACGCCTTTATACCCGTGAATACGGCCATTTGGCAGCATTAGACTCACAACAACCCGATCTGCGCGTGGCGTGGTGTTTATCCGTTTACCAGAATTCGCATCGGAAAAGTTCTGCAGGTGAGTAATGTACGTGGTTTCATCTACTTGAAAATTTGCGTAAATGGGATCGTCTTGCAGTAGTGTTGCCAATGGATCACTGCCCGGCCCCACCAGATTGCCGATGTTGTAGCGAACCCGACTGATTGCACCACTAAAAGGTGCGCGAATCTCGGTGTAGCTCAGGTTGAGCTCTGCGCTTTTTAAAGCGGCTTCGGCGCCTTTTTCTGCAGCCGCTGCTTTTTCCGCGTTGCTGGCCAGTGTGTCCAGGTCAGATTGGCTGATAAATCCATTAGGGCGCAATTCCAGCCCACGTTTGTAGTCTCGCCTGGTTCGAACTTTTTCGGCTTTCTTACTTTTTATATTGGCAAGTGCCTCCTGATAGCTGGCTTCGTAGCGCTCGCGATCTATTTCGAACAGCAGTTGATCTTTAGCAACGGTTAGTCCTTCGGTAAAAAGCCTTTTAGTAATCTCGCCTTCCACGCGCGCTTTCAGCTCCACATATTTGAAGGCCTCGGTGCGACTGACAAATTCGGAATATCCGCCTACTTCCTGTGTGCCAATCTCAATATAGGAAACCGCTGGTGGCGGCACTTGCACGGGTGGTTCTTCAGAGCCGCAGGCGGTCAGGAAAAAGGACAAGCCCAGTAAAGCAATGGTGCGGGTACGAGTAGAGACTGAAAAACGTTTGGCGATGGCCATGAATGTTACCTGTGAGATTGAGCGCTGATATCAGCGAGGCGTTATGTGCAGCGTGCCTCAGTGTGTATAGATCATATTAGTATAACGTCAATGCTGCGAATGTATTTAGTTAAGGATTGTATTGATAGGCAGTAGCGCATTTAATGCTACAGCTGTTAAGGCGCTTGTTTGGGGTCGAGCAGATTAATAACTTGCACGCCTTCATCGCGGCTTTTGCCCGCTTCGTGAATACGCTGTTCATAGAGCGCCATTAAACTGTCTTGCTCGATGGCCAGTTGGTACAAATAATCCCAGGTGAAAATGCCTGAGTCGTGCCCGTCATCAAAAGTAAGGCGCAGGCCATAATTACCCGCCGCCTCCAGTTTGATCAGCCCCACGTTGCGTTTGCCGACCTGCAAAACTTCCTGCCCTTTGCCATGCCCGCGAACCTCTGCGGATGGTGAGTGTACCCGTAAACATTCCGCGGAAATCTCGTAGATCGCCGTTTGACCGGCTTCACTGTAGTGCAGCTCAAGCGTGCGGCTGCGGCGATGAAGTTTTATATCGGTTGGAATCATGAGGTGGCCCGCCGGTAAATATTTGTTCGTCTGTATACCCCAGGGTACCCTCCCTTCCTGTTTCACAGGAATTCACCTTGGGGCAGGCTCTTACGGAGAGGCGTGTTGTAGGAGCTCCCTTAGTTGTAGGAACTCCCTTAAGAGGACCTACTTTTGGTGCCTTGCAAGCGAACCGTTTAGAGGCAAAGTTTTAAAGGTCCGGGATTACAGGATAAAGCGGCTCAGGTCTTCATCTTGAGCCAGTTCGCCCAGCTGCTCATCAACGTAGTTGGCATCTACTTGTATGTCTTCGTTGGCGTCACCGGCGGAGAAAGAGACGCTTTCGAGGAGGCGTTCCAGTACCGTGTGTAAGCGACGAGCGCCGATGTTTTCGGTGCGCTCGTTCACTTCCCATGCGGTCTCAGCAATACGGCGGATACCCTCTTGGGTGAACGTTAGTTTCAACCCTTCTGTTTGCAATAGCGCGATTTGTTGTTCGGTTAACGATGCTTTTGGTTCCGTTAGGATACGCTCAAAATCGTTGGGGGTGAGGGCTTCCAGTTCCACGCGGATGGGCAGCCGACCCTGTAATTCTGGGATTAAATCCGATGGTTTGGCAGTGTGGAAGGCACCTGAGGCGACAAACAATATATGGTCAGTCTTGATCATGCCGTGTTTAGTGCTCACGGTGCAGCCCTCAATGAGCGGCAACAGATCGCGCTGTACGCCTTCACGTGACACATCGCCGCCACCGCCAGAGTCCTGACGTTTAGCAACTTTATCAATCTCATCAATAAATACGATGCCATTTTGCTCGGCGGCATGAATGGCGGCGGCCTTAATTTCTTCATCATTGATGAGTTTGGCGGCTTCTTCGTCGCTTACTAACTTCATCGCTTTTTTGACGCTGATTTTGGTTTTCTTTTGTTTGCCGGAGGACATTGAAGAGAACATGCTCTGCAATTGATTGGTCATGTCTTCCATGCCCGGCGGCGCCATGATGTCGACACCGACAGGTGTTGCGGCAACGTCCAGTTCAATTTCTTTGTCGTCAAGCTCGCCTTCACGCAGTTTTTTTCTAAAGAGCTGTCGTGTGGTCGATTCTTTTTCTGTGCCTTCATCGCCTCGGGCAGGGGGTAACAGCGCGTCAAGAATTCGATCTTCGGCAGCATCCAGGGCGCGATGTTCAACCTTTTCCATGGCTTGCTCGCGATGTAATTTGATCGATATGTCGACGAGGTCGCGTATGATCGAATCGACTTCGCGGCCTACATAACCCACTTCGGTGAACTTAGTGGCTTCGACTTTCAGGAAGGGAGCATTGGCGAGCTTGGCCAGGCGGCGGGCGATTTCTGTTTTGCCCACACCTGTTGGGCCAATCATTAAAATATTCTTCGGGGTGATTTCACTGCGCAGTGAGTCATCCAGTTGCATGCGTCTCCACCGATTGCGTAAAGCAATGGCGACGGCGCGCTTGGCGTTTTGTTGGCCAATGATGTGGCGATCGAGTTCGTGAACGATCTCGCGAGGGGTCATGTTAGACATAAATAAATTCTTCAAATTAGTGGGCGCACAGAGCGCAAATTAATATTCAAGCTCTTCAATGGTGTGGTTGTGGTTGGTGAACACACAAATGTCACCGGCAATGCCGAGGGATTTTTCCACAATATCTCGCGCTTCCATCTCGGTGTTTTCAAATAACGCACGCGCGGCCGATTGAGCAAAGGGACCGCCTGAGCCAATGGCGATAATGTCTTGTTCAGGTTGAATGACATCGCCATTACCGGTGATGATCAGCGAGGCATCCTTATCAGCTACAGCCAGCAGGGCCTCCAGTCTTCTCAGTGCGCGATCACTGCGCCAATCTTTGGCAAGCTCAACGGCGGCACGAACAAGCTGGCCGTTATGAGCTTCCAGTTTTGCTTCAAAGCGTTCGAAGAGGGTAAAGGCGTCGGCGGTGCCGCCGGCAAACCCGGCAATGACCTGGTTGTTGTAGAGGCGACGTACCTTGCGAGCGTTGCCCTTCATGACGGTGTTGCCCATAGAGACCTGGCCGTCGCCGCCAATAATGACTTTGCCATTGCGGCGCACGGAAAGAATGGTGGTGCCTCGAAATTGTTCCACAGTAGATCCTCAAACAGTGGGAATGTTTAAGTACTATTTATGGGGGCTGTATGGGAGAAATCAATACTATGAGATCTTTACACGACAGTTATTTCACTCCCAGGCTGCGTTTACCCCACAAGGGGGCACCGAGGAAAAACGTACTGGCTTAGAAGCGCCTACTTTTGGTGCCAGAAATCGAAATTAGCTTCCGTGGAAAGGGCTCACTATGTATGAGCGTTTAGTTTTTTCGCTTGAGTAGCAGGGGATTAATATCGTTGGATACAAGGACCTTGCGAGCTTCCGCCATTTTGGAATGGATTTGATAAGGGCCTACTAATACGCGATGCCAGGTTTCACCGTTGCGTACAGTGACTCTTTCAATGTTTGTTTCGAGATTCAGTAAAATCAATTCGGCGCGTAATCTATCAGCGTCAGCTTCTGTTTTAAAGGAGCCAACTTGCAATAGGTAGTCTTCGGATTGAGTCGTGGTCGTTGCTTTTATATGGGGTGCCGAGTCCCGCACGACAACTTCGGACTCTTTTAATAGTTTGTAGAAATCAAAGCGGGGTTTAGGTATTTGCTTCTGTTCTATTGAAGTAGGGTCTGACGCTTGTTCTTGTGTGGGCGTTGCCGTGCCGGAGGTTTTACTCGGCGCAATATCTGAAAGGTGGGTCAGAAACATAATAAACGCACCTAGAATAACGCCGATAAACAGCCAGGCCCAGGCGGGGATTTGAGACTTGTTCTTTTTTACTGCCTTTTTCTTTACCGTCTTTTTCTTGTTTTTGGGGGCAGATTTTTTAACGAAGTCTCGGCTCATATCAATTCTTTTGGATGGGTGTCTTATGTTCAGGTGGCTATTGTACTTGACCTTAGGGGTAAGTTTTAGGTTTTTGGTTTGGTAAATATTCAGATGGCGTCCGTATTACCTCATAACTGCGTGCCTTCGTAGGCCTTACTTTTGGTAAAAATGGTCATTTACACTTGTAAAATCACATTTTTCGCCTTGCTCTGAGGCAATCTGAGCAGTTACAGATATTGTGCATAATTTCTTGATGGTTAATTCATGTCCAGAGGATCTATGTCCACTGACCAGCGAACCCTGTTTTTTTGTGGAAGTTTATCCAGTTCAGAAATCAGGGGCTGTAATAGCTGATGTAATTGGCCGCGACTTTCGGCTTTGATTTGTAGCTGGAAGCGGAACCGTTGATTGCGGCGTTCCATGGGCGCCGGGAGTGGTCCAAGATATTGCAGTTGAGGTGTTGACGGCTGTATTTGCTCCGCCAGTTGACGAGCTGTTTGCAGGAAGTCGACGGCGTGTTGTCCAAACTTTGCCTCGGCGCGGAGTAAGGCAATGTATTGAAAGGGGGGCATTTGCCCTAGTTGCCGCTCTTGCAAAATTTGGTGCATAAAGGCGCTGTAGCCATTTTCCAGCAGCGTGGTAAGCAATGGGTGATCGCATAAATGGGTTTGGATGAGTACGTGACCGGGCTTTTCAGCCCGCCCCGCCCGTCCGGATACTTGCAGTAATAATTGCCCTGTGCGCTCGGGGCCGCGGAAGTCGCTGCTGAACAGGCCGTTGTCGGCGTCCAGGATGACCACCAGCGTAACATTAGGGAAGTGGTGGCCCTTTGCCAGCATTTGCGTGCCCACCAAGATACAGGGCTTTCCGCTGTTAACCTGGTCCATGATGTCTTGCATGGCGTTTTTGCGGCGGGTGGAGTCACGATCAACACGAATCACGGGTGTGTCCGTGAATAACTCCTGTAAGCACTGCTCTGTGCGCACACTGCCTTGCCCAAGACAGTGTAATTCTTTGCTGTGGCATTGCAGGCATCGGGTTATTAGCGGATGTTGGTAGTCGCAGTGATGGCAATGCAGATGATTGGGGTATTGGTGAACGGTCAGGCGGGCATCACAGTGGGGGCACTGGGCTACCCAGCCACAATCATGGCACATTAATGTGGGAGCAAAGCCCCGGCGATTAATGAATACCAGCGCCTGCTCACTCCTGTTCAGTGTGGCGGCAATGCTATTGATGGCCTGTCTGGAAATTCCGTTATTGAGTTTTTCTTTGCGGATGTCCAGCACTTGTATATTAGGTGCCTGCGCTTGCCCGGCTCGAGCATGAAGTCTTAATAACTGATAGCGCCCCTGTTCTGCATTGTGAAAGCTTTCCAGCGAGGGTGTGGCGCTGCCTAATATCAGCGGGATATTCAGGTTTTGTGCGCGGATGGCCGCGAGGTCACGGGCGGAATATCGAAAGCTGTCCTGCTGCTTAAATGAAATGTCGTGCTCTTCATCAATGATGATGATGCCGGGATTGGGCAGTGGGGTGAACACGGCGGAGCGGGTGCCTATTACAATATCTATGTGCCCAGCTTTAGCTCTAAGCCAATTATTTTTGCGTTCGCCATCACTAAGTCCGGAATGGTGTAGGGCTAGTGGACGATTAAAGCGTGCCCTAAAGCGGTTGAGTAATTGAGGCGTGAGGCCAATTTCAGGAATGAGTATTAGTGCTTGCTGCCCCTTGTTGAGCACCGTTTCTATTGCCTGCATATACACCTCGGTTTTACCGCTGCCGGTTGTGCCATAGAGGAGATGCGTACCAAATTTCCCGAATGCTATGGCGTTGAGTGCCGTGTGCTGTTCGTCGTTAAGGTTTAACCTGGGCTCATTGAGCAATAGCTCTGGCCTGTTGGGTCTTGGAATTTCTGTTGTTGAAGTGAGTAGTTGCTTTTCCTCTAGACGTTTAATTATCTTGCGATCAATATTAAAAGTCGCTATTTCGTCGGGGCCGATGGCAGTGGTTGCCTCGCTCGTTATTGAGCCGGTTACTGGTGCGCTTAATGATTGTAGTTGTCGTAATGTCGCAGCCTGTTTTGGTGCGCGCTTTAGTGTGTCTGGTTGTGTATTGAGTCCTTTAGTTGTCAGCGACCAGATGGTTTCTTCTGGCAGAACAGCGGGGTCTCCGGCTCTAAGCCCGGCGGGCAGGGCTGTGTTGATAATGTCTCCAAGGGCGTGTTGATAATAGTTGGCCGCCCAAAGGCACAGCGTCATTATATTTTGGGGCAACAGGGGTTGCTCATCCAGTAGTGAGAGAGCAGGTTTGAGCTGACCAACGCTCGGTGCTGATTTATCTCGATCTTCGATGTTTGAGATGCCAGTGATGACGCCTATGAGAATTTGGCGGCCAAAAGGCACCTGAACCCGACATCCTATTTGCGGCGTTCCCGCACTTGGAGGCAGGTAGTCAAAATGCTTGCGCAGCGGCGTAGGCAGGGCAACAGAGAGGATGGCTGGCATATTTGGCTTCGGTATCCTGGTGTTTTTTTTGGCTCAGGCCAGTTATTGATGAAAAAATGTTCAATAGTCTTGCGTAGCGGCTAGGTTCTGGTAGTATGCGCCGTCTGAATTTTTAGCCCGCTAGATTAACCTTAGTGCGGTGCTCGGCACAAGATCGAGTGGCGGCACGACAATAGAAAGGCGATAACCATGAAAGCTGATATCCACCCAAATTACGGCGTACTGACTGCAACTTGTAGTTGCGGTAACGTCATTGAAACCGGTTCTACTAAGGCAACTGCCATCCACTTGGATGTATGTGAAGCCTGTCACCCGTTCTACACGGGCAAGCAGAAGCAAGCAAGCTCTGGTGGTCGTGTTGACCGCTTTAAGAAGCGTTTCGGTAGTCGTATCGGTGCTGCTAAGTAATTTAATTACTTTTTGCGGTACGAAAAAAGCGCTGCGAGATATCGACAGCGCTTTTTTTTTAGTGAGAATTCAGTGGCTTTTTAAGCCCTGAGGGATAGGCTGTAGGGTAAGTAAAAAGCATATCTAAGCCTGCCTCAGTGTTTGAGCGCACAGTATCCCTCCGGTATTCTTCGCTCCTGCCAACTATTGAGCACCTATTTAGTAATAATGGAACGGTCAAAACTATGTCTGACTCACTTAAAAAAGCAGCTTTGGATTACCATGCGTTTCCAAAGCCCGGCAAACTCAGTGTTGAGTTAACTACACCGGCAGAAAGCCAAGAGGACCTCTCTCTTGCCTATAGTCCTGGTGTTGCCGAGCCAGTACGTGAGATCGCGAAAGACCCTGAAGACGCCTATAAATACACCATTAAAGGTAATTTGGTTGCTGTTATTACTGATGGTAGCGCTATCTTAGGCTTGGGGAACTTAGGTCCTCTTGCCAGCAAGCCTGTGATGGAAGGTAAGAGCTTACTGTTCAAGCGCTTCGCTGGAGTTGACTCCGTAGATGTTGAAGTTGAAGCTGAAAGCCCGGAAGAATTTATTAATGTTGTTGCTGCCATTGCTAATACCTATGGCGGAATTAATCTTGAAGATATTAAAGCTCCTCAGTGTTTCCAAATTGAAAAGACGTTAATTGAGCGTTGTGACGTTCCAATTTTTCACGATGATCAACATGGCACCGCCATTGTAACCGCGGCTGGAATGCTTAATGCTCTTGAAATTCAAGGTAAGCAAATCAACGAAGCTAAATTAGTGTGCTTGGGTGCTGGCGCGGCGGCTTATGCCTGCTGTAATCTGCTGGTGGATGCTGGTGTGCAGCTTGAAAACATTACAATGCTGGACAGTAAGGGTGTGATCTACGCAGGCCGCGATAACCTGAATCAATACAAAGAAGAGTTTGCCCGTAAAACGGATGACCGTACCTTAAGTGATGCGATTAAGGGTGCCGATTTATTCTTGGGTGTGTCTGGGCCTAACTTACTCACCGCTGATCAGTTGAAAACAATGGCAGCAGACCCAGTGGTTTTTGCTTGCTCGAATCCTGATCCAGAAATAAGCCCTGTTTTGGCCCATGGGGCTCGCGATGATTTGATTATGGCAACGGGTCGTTCTGACTACCCCAATCAGGTCAATAATGTACTGTGCTTTCCATTCTTATTCCGCGGCACACTGGATGTGCGCGCAACAGAAATTAATAGCGCCATGAAATTGGCTGCTGTAGAAGCTATCCGTGGACTGGCAAAAGAAGAGGTGCCGGCGGCGGTAACGGCGGCCTATGGCGGTGTTGAATTGAGCTTCGGTCGAGAATATATTTTGCCAAAGCCGACGGATCATCGTTTGTTAGGTGCAGTGGCCGCGGCAGTGGCGCAGGCGGCGGTCGATACTGGCGTGGCTCGGTTACCTTACCCTTCTCAGTATCCATTGGGTTCGGTTGCAGACTGCTAAACGATTTATTTTCTGTGCTGAAAAAAGGCCGCCCTCATGTGAGCGCGGCCTTAACGAGATGGTTCCTTTCGCTTTCCAGTGACTAAGCTGGAGGGTGAGATTCAAAAAGCGGAAGAATCATTGTGTTTATCAAAGTACTTGGTATTGATTTAGGCCAGTCTTCTTTTCATGTGATTGATCGTGATACTTCAGACCAACCCCTTTTTCGTAAAAAACTCACTCGATAAAAACTGATCGAACTCATCGCTAATATACCGCCGAGTTCGGTGGCGTGAATGGCTGCGAAAGCTGAGAGCCAGCAAGCCATTCATTTTTGTTTATGCGCCCGCTAGTCTTTCAGAGGCTTATATTTCATCCTTTCAGGTTTTGCGGCATCGCCTTTACGGGCGACCAGATCTTCGTGATACTCCGTGTAGCTTCCTTCAAAGAACACCACTTCACTGTCGCCCTCATAGGCGAGGATGTGTGTGGCCACGCGATCGAGGAACCAGCGGTCGTGTGATATTACTAGGACGCAGCCGGGGAATGACAGCATGGCCTCTTCCAGAGCGCGCAGGGTTTCAATGTCCAAATCATTTGACGGTTCATCGAGCAGTAACACGTTGGCACCCTGTTTGAGGGTGTTGGCCAGATGCAGGCGGCCACGTTCACCGCCGGAGAGGTCGCCGACGCGTTTTTGCTGGTCCGAGCCCTTAAAGTTAAAGCGGCCCGCGTAGGAGCGGGAGCTGACTTCGTAGTTACCAATTTTTAGAATATCCAAACCACCCGATATCTCTTCCCAGACGGTTTTGTTGTCGTCCAAACTATCACGGCTCTGTTCGACAAACGCCAGGTTGACGGTTTCGCCCGTTACGATTTCGCCGCTATCGGGCTGTTCTGTGCCCGCGATCATACGGAAGAGAGTAGATTTACCCGCACCGTTGCCGCCAACAATACCGACAATAGCGCCTTTGGGTATGCTGAGATTAAGATCTTTAAGCAGCGCTCGGTCACCATAACCTTTGGACACATTGTGGAATTCAATCACCTTGTCGCCCAGGCGTTCGCCGGGCGGGATGTAAATTTCGTTGGTTTCGTTGCGGGCCTGGAATTCCTGTGACTGCATTTCTTCAAAGCGGGCAAGGCGTGCCTTGTTTTTGGAGCGGCGGCCTTTCGGGTTTTGACGCACCCATTCAAGTTCGGCTTTAACGGCTTTCTGATGAGAAGCTTCGCCGCGCTTTTCCTGCTCTAGGCGTGCTTCTTTCTGTTCCAGCCAGCTGGAGTAGTTGCCTTCGTAAGGGATACCGTGGCCGCGGTCGAGTTCAAGAATCCAGCCGGCGGCGTTGTCGAGGAAATAACGATCGTGGGTAATGGCGACCACTGTGCCGGGACAGTCGACCAGGAATCGTTCCAGCCAGAACACGCTCTCGGCATCCAGGTGGTTGGTGGGCTCATCGAGTAACAGCATGTCCGGGCGTGACAGCAATAGGCGGCACAGGGCTACGCGACGGCGCTCGCCTCCGGACAGCTTGGCGACATCCGCATCCCAAGGTGGCAGGCGCAAGGCGTCGGCGGCGGTTTCCAGTTTGTGGTCCAGATTGTGGGCATCCCAGGTATGGATGACGTCCTCAAATCGGCCCTGTTTTTTAGCCAGGGCATCGAAGTCTGCATCGGGTTCGGCGTAGTCGGCATAGACCTGATCCAGACCGGCGAGTGCATCTAAAGCCTCGCGCACGCCATCTTCTACGTTACCACGCACGTCCTTGCTTGGATCCAGCTCTGGTTCCTGAGACAGATAGCCGACTTTTATGTCGGGCATAGGACGGGCTTCGCCGTTATAGTCGGTATCCACGCCCGCCATGATACGCAGCAGGGTCGATTTGCCGGAACCGTTAAGGCCTAAAACGCCAATCTTTGCGCCGGGAAAAAACGATAGAGAAATATCTTTTAGAATCTCGCGCTTGGGGGGCACAATTTTGCCTACGCGGTTCATGGAATATACGTATTGGGCCATTAGGATCTCAGCTAATAAAGTGTCAAAAATAGAGGCGCCAGTGTAAGCGTGGGGGTGATTTAGAGCAAGATTAGCCAAGCCTTGGAGAATGCCGTCTTATTTTACTTAAAGCGCAACATAGTCCATTAATGCCGCAAGATTGTTAATTGAATCCTGGGGCCGGGGTGATACTATGCCCCGCTAAATTATCTATGTTTGTGGCTTCGAGAATAGGGCGGCAGACATGATTTCAATGAAAAATTTGATATCGACTCATTCGATATCACAACAGAGGTAGTTCCCATGGCTAATCCAGTCCTTCTTGAGATGACCGATGACGGTCGTCAAATCGCTGAAATGATGGATCGTGCCCGTAAAGCGCAGGCGATTCTGGAAACCTATAATCAGGAACAGATCGATGAGTTGATCACTGCTCTGGTATGGTCCTGTTGCCAGTCAGGTGTGGCGGAAGAAATTGCCCGGCACACTATTGATGAGACTCAGCTGGGTGACTACAACGGTAAGTTTCTGAAAATTT
>JAUVQU010000257.1 GCA_030597965.1 Cellvibrionaceae bacterium | reverse complement strand
AATCGGTGACTTCTTCCGGGCGCTCATCAATCAGCAAGGCATACAGCCTTATCTCCGGGTAAGCCTCTGCCACCGCTTGGCAGATATGCTTTAACAGCGTCGTTTTGCCAGAACCGGGCGGTGCCACAATCAAGCCCCGCTGCCCCATGCCAATGGGCGTGATCAAATCCATCGCCCGCACGGTGCGCGGCTGATCACTGGGCGCTAAATACAGGCGCGGGGACGGATGGATAGCGGTGCCGTTGAGGAAGCGTGTTATGGGGTCGTTGGGGGTTTGTTCTTCGACTTCGTTGGTGGGTTTGGGCTCTGGTGGTCTTTTCGTTTTGAGGCTTAGGGTTTTGCGGGTCATGGTAGGGTGGATTGCCTTTGAAATTTGGGTGTTAGCTATTAACACTCGTGCTAACCCATGTTGAGGCCTAGCGTGAAGTTACGAGTTATTTTTTCATCTAAACAGCTTCGTAGGAATGTATTCATCGCTCGCATATCGTTCGATGAATAAAAATCGAGCATCAATGTATTAAACTCCTGCTGCCGCTTCGCTTGAACATTGATCACCGGGAAGCCGTTAGCCAACAAGATACCGTTCATCATGAAACGGCCAGTGCGCTTGTTGACGTCCCAAAAAAACTGAGCGCGAGCCATTTGTAAAAATGCCGTGATGCCCTGATCGTAAAAATCAGCCTCACTGTAGACTTGTTGCTCAACTTCTCGCCATGTTGTATCCAACTCATCGGGAGCAGGCGGTTCATACTCAGAGCCGTTTTTTTGTCGAATGTAAACTCACCCTGCTCGACCAAATCAAAAATGAACGCCCACGCTTTGGCTTGGTTGATCGCCATGTTCTGATCGCTGATGCGATGCCCACCTACGGTAATACCATCAAGAATGGTCTGCACCTCAGGCAGCGTCATGGCAACGCCTTCCAGATTCACCGCATCGTAAACCAGAGCAGGCACATCTCTTTTAGCCAGCTGTACGGCCAGAGGTATATTGGGTTTCATGTCCCACATATTAGCTCCTGATGGGTGCATAGGGTGATAGGTTACGCTAACGGCCTGTGGTTCTTTGGTCACCATAGACGAACATTTCACTACTGTGCGTTTTGATAACGCCTCCATGCCTAGCTGACGTGCCGGTTTGGTGCAGCAACACAGTTGAAAACGAGTCGCAGTAAAGCCAATGGTGAGACCTCTACACGCACGCTATTCTGATCGTGTCCAATATTCTGTACAGGATAAATTTTATAGATGCCATTAGCGATACCGCCGTTCGAACCAATCTAGCCAAAACCATGGAGCAGGTCTGTGAGGACCATTCCCCAGTGATTATCACCCGGGGCAAGTCGCCATCAGTGTTTATGATCTCCCTGGAGGACTACGAGGCACTGCAAGAAACGGCAGACCTTCTACGCGCACCCCAAAATACACGGCGCTTGCTGGAATCCGTTGCCGAGCTGGAGCAAGGCGGTGGTCAAAAAAGGAACTTTTTGAATGAAACTCATCTTCCCTGAGAACGCCTGGGAAGACTATTTATACTGGCAGAAAACCGACAAAAAGGTGCTTCACCGCATCAACAAGCTTATCAAAGAAACCCAACAAGAACCGTTTGAAGGGGTCGGCAAGCCTGAGTCTCTCAAGCACAGCCTTGCCGGTTACTGATCCAGGCGCGTTAACGAAAAACATCGTATGGTTTACAAGGTCACAGATGATGCTTTGCTTGTTGCTCAACTTCGGTATTGTTATTCCAACTACTTTCCATTTAACTAACTCTCCGTTAAGCTTTTCAAGCTGGCGTCGCGCTCTGCGTTAAATTTGGAGCGCAGCATAAAATTTATCCAACAGCAGTGCCTTGTTAGGGGTAGCCTGCATCTTTTTCCAATGCCTGCGATACGTAATTAACTAGAGATATTGCTTTTAAGCTATTAATCTTACTTCCATAATCTAGTGACTCTCCATGCAATACCATATGCCTATTAAGCAGATTAAATCCTTCTTCTCGCTCATGCTCCGAGGCACCTATTGGAGTACTAGCTGCCAAAGGGCTTAATAGTGCGGCTTTGTATGTGTCCGCAGCTATTTGTTCAACATACATTGCTGTTCGAGGCTTTTTGTCTTTTTTCATAAATAAGTATTGATCAACCACTTCTTTACATATTCCATCTGTTTGAGCGAGCAAAACTGGGATTGATAAGAAGTAGTCACCGTTACGATGCGCCTTGAATGCCGAGGCTATGATATGTGACCTATGAGGGAACTGAGCACTAAAGAAATGTTCTATTTCGTCCAGTTGGCTTTCAAAATACTCTATAAGGGCCTCTTCAACCTCATCGATTTCGCCACTTGATATTGCCTCTTTTATGTCCCATAGGCTCGGAAGCGGCATATTGAAATCTAAATACCAACCATATTGAGCCAGCAATAGTAGCGCTTCTTGGATTTTTGGTGGAAGCTCTCGAAAAGAGCGCTGCAATTCTTCAAAAGCGGGCGTAATAATACCACTGAGAGATTTCTGGTATTGTTGCATTTGCTTTTTAAAAGGACTTAAATCAGGTAATTGATAGCTGGGTATATTTACACCTTCTAATGCTTCCTGTAATTTCCTT
>JAUVQU010000250.1 GCA_030597965.1 Cellvibrionaceae bacterium | reverse complement strand
TCGGTGACCTTATAGCCCAGTGACGTCAGCCGTTCGGCCACCCGTTTGGCCGTGTCGGTTTCCTCGAATTTGAGCTCTGGATGCTGGTGAAGCTGATGGCGCACGGCCACCGCGTCGTCAATTTGTGACTGGGTGAAAAAGGGGGATGAATGCATGTCCTGTCCTTGCCGTTGTCTGTGTCGTTGTGGGCATCGGTAACGCTAAGCGACTTGGCGGGCAGGAACGAGTGCCAAAAGAGATGTGTTTGTTGCTTTCAAGGCAACGATGTGCGCAGGGGAGGCGCTGATGAATGCCGGAGATGGGAATTCGAATAAAACGTAGTATTGGGTGTGATTAAGGAACCGCTGATCAATTCGTCTTTAAGCTGCTGAAACGCTCATAATGGCGCTTTCACTGCATCAGCGGTCGCTTTCTGACCAGCGAAGGTGGTCTGTTTCCCTTGCCAGCCGGATTATCCGGCTGGCAGGGCAGATTCAAGACGTACTGGCCCTGTCAATGCGTCCTTCGCATCGTGCCTCCAGCACCAGATTGGCCAGCCCCTTGTAGCGCACCTTCCGGTAGCCGAAGAGGTTCTTGATCACATGAAACGGATATACATTTTTGAGCACTTCCCCAGACTACAAAGGACGGATTAATAATCTCAGCAGGGTTTCCATAGTGGAGTGGCTCGCCACTCATGGCCTGAACGACGCCTCCCGCCTCTTCAATGATCACTTGAGCGGCGGCGGTATCCCACAGACACGTAGGCCCAAAGCGGGGATACACATCAGCCGCACCTTCTGCGATCAAACAAAATTTCAATGAACTGCCGACTGGATTAAGTTCATGGTCGCCCAGCTGTTTCAGCCAGCCGCATAATTCGGGACTTTTATGTGAGCGGCTACTTACCACTCGCCAAACTCCTGGCGGGTGAGGAGCATTAGCAACGTTTAATTGCTCACGATGCCCATGACGATCAATTTTGTAAGACCCTTTACCTTTGGCTGCTACATAAGCAATGCCCAAAGCAGGTGCCGTGACGACACCCAATACGGGGGAATCATTCTCTACGAGTGCAATATTGACGGTGAACTCATTGTTTTTCTTAATAAATTCTTTTGTTCCATCTAAAGGGTCTACTAGCCAATACCGCTTATCATCCCCTGCCCCTGCAAAATGGCTAGTATCTTCCTCGGAAAGTACAGGCAACTTCTCTTTTAATGCTTGTAGCCCTGCAACAATAACATGATGTGCAGCCTTATCAGCTTCGGTGACTGGGCTATGATCTTCCTTGATTTCAACACTATATTCGTTGCCATAAATTGCCATGATGGCATCACCCGCATCATAAGCAATGGTTAACACCTGTTCCAATAACTGTTCCAATAACTCCCCCATGCAACCATCTCCAGAGCAAGCAATGAGGCCGCAAAAACGGCCAGCTAAATAGCCACTCTATGCAGAGTGGCAGCATGATATAACGCTCAAACGTCGTAACCTGCTTCTCTAGCCAGCGTCGTATTGGCTTGCAACCAACCTTCAATATGTCCGCAGTCAAAGGTACGACCATGCATCCTAAATGCCTGGACGGTTTTACCCTCTTGCATAAGGCGGTCAATTGCATCCGTCAGTTGGATTTCATTACCCGCGCCGGGGGGTTGGTCACGCAACAGCTCCATAATGCGATACGGCAACACATAGCGCCCAATCACTGATAGGCGTGACGGGGCGTCTTCTGGCTTTGGCTTTTCGACCACACCACGCATATCGGCGCTTTCACCAGCAGCAGGTTCGTCACAATCCACAATACCGTAACGATATACATCCTCCTGGGGCACTGCTTCTACCATAATTTGCGCTGCTTCGGTCTTTTCCCAGCGCTCAACCATACTGCCTAAATCACACGCGCTGTTGCCTACTTGCGGCTTCACCAATACATCCGGCAAAATCACCGCAAACGGCTCCTCTTTATCGAGCAGATGCGAAGCACAGTAAATCGCATGCCCTAGGCCTTTCGCATTAGGCTGTCGGACGCTGGTGACTTTTAGCTTTTTAGGTGAAATAGCAGAAAGGGTTTCCAGCAGCGCATTTTTCCCCTTACTGGCTAGCGAGTGCTCTAACTCAAAATGTGCATCAAAGTGATCCTCAATAGCCGACTTCCCCGCTCGCGTGACCAAAATGATCTCATTGATACCTGCCGCCAGCGCTTCTTCCACGACATGCTGAATGAGGGGCCGGTCAACAACGGGCACCATCTCTTTCGGAATTGCTTTGCTAATCGGCAGTAGACGGGTGCCAAAACCAGCAACAGGGATAATTGCTTTGCGTACTTGGGTCATCGTTAACGTCCTTTTACTGAGCGTTGCGTTCCAGAATAAGGAAAAATACAGGGCGAATTCACGCTAAACTTTATGCAATTGCTATGCCGAACCGCAGGGCAGCAAGCCTTAACGTATAACAACTGTGTTTACTAATTTTTCAATATGCCTGAAAGCAACACTGTGGCACTTTCAATCAACTCATCTAAATGGTGCGAGCCTTTGAAGCTTTCTGCATACACTTTATAGAGCGACTCTGTCCCGCTAGGGCGAGCAGCAAACCAGCCGTTCTCGGTGGTTACTTTCAACCCACCAATCGCCGCATGATTACCCGGAGCCTTTACCAACACAGCAGAAATAGGGTCTCCAGCCAGAACTGTATCGGTCACGCTTTCAGCAGTGAGATTTTTAAATGCGGCTTTCTCTTCAGCCGTACAGGCAGTATCCACGCGCTTGTAGAACGGTTTACCGAAGCGCTCGGTCAGGGTCTGATAATATTCACTGGGTGTTTTACCCGTAACAGCCATGATTTCAGCTGCCAAAAGGCACAGCGCAATACCATCTTTATCAGTAGACCACGCCTTACCATCGCGGGTTAATAGACTAGC
>JAUVQU010000093.1 GCA_030597965.1 Cellvibrionaceae bacterium | reverse complement strand
GGCTTCTTTTGTCTGTGTAGGCGCTTGCCCTCAAGGCAGAATTTCTGCGGAACAGGAAGAGAGGGCTCTCTGGGGTGGCAGGCGAGGGATTGTTGTGTTTATTCCGGCGCCCCCAGGGCATTATTTCTTGTTGTAACGCAATAATTTACCTAGGGTCAGCCCCTTCGGATGTTGTATTTATTCAGGTAGAATGCGGCAATTCTTTTAAATCTATCAAACTGTTGGGTTTCACTTGCGTAATACCTTCTACCATTATCTAACCGGCGTTAGCCTTGCAGCTTTGGCTATGGGCTGTCAGATTGTTTTGTTGCCGTGGTTAGCCGTGGGAGAACTCAACCTGGCGGCAGAGCAGGTGGGCTGGGTACAGTCTTTAAGTCTATTCCCTTCGGTTGTTTTGTTGTTGATTGGCGGTTCCTTTGCCGACCGAAATTACAATCGTATGTGGCTGCCATTGTTTTATCTGGTGTTGGCTTCGAGTCATGTGATCATGTCGACCCTGTTGATTCTGGGCTCTTTGCAGCTCCATTGGCTACTGGCATATGCATTATTACTTGGTATTAGTAGCGCGTTTATCCAGCCTTTGCGCGAGCGTTTACTGCCTCGATTATTAAATGACAAAGGGAGTTTGCAGCAGTCGATTGTGATAATGAGTTTGTGTCTGTACATGGCACAAGCCATTGGTGTTGCGGTCGCTGGTCAGCTCGATACTGTTGGAACCCAGTGGATATTACTGGGGCAAACGGTTTTGCTGGTATTAACGGCTGGTGTATTTTTCTTCTGGGTGCGCCCACAAACAACCTCTTTGGATGTGGCGCCACAAACGGTCGGTATTACTGATGGTTTACGTGTGGTGTGGCACAACAAAGTGCTGCGTAATTTGATTTTACTGGTCGGCTTTAACGGCTTTATGAACATTGGTTTATTTGTTGTGGCATTGCCTTTATTGGCCCGTGACGGATACCAGCAGGGTGCGGTTTACTTTGCCAGCCTGCAATTGTGTTTTGTATTGGGTAATATCGCCGCCACCTTGGGCCTGTTAAAACGGGGTAAGGCACAGCATCCAGGGCGAGCGGTTTTATTCTGTCTTCTTTATTCCGGTGTGCTTATGCTGGCGGTCAGTGCAAAACCAACGTTAAACGGTTTGTTTGGTCTGGTGTTCTTCTGGGGCGTTGTCTCTGGAGTTTCTGCCAGCTTGGGTAAAGGCTTGTTGCAGCAGCAGGCGCCAGAGCAATACCGTGGACGAATTGTTTCCATTTATCAATTGGCATTGTTCGGGGCTGCACCGATAGGCGCATTGGTCTGTGGTTATGTTGTCAGTTACTTCGGCCCTTGGCAGCTATTTATGTCGGCGGGTGTGATCAGTGTCCTGGTGTTTGTTGTATATGGGTTTAGTCGCACGCTATGGGCTGTGAATGTGGCCCCTAATGCTAATGGAGATATAGAGTAAAGGATTTGGCGGCAGCCTCTTAAGTCGATCGGCATTTACATGTAGGAGCTCCCTTAAGAGGGCCTACTTTTGGTGCCCTGCAAGCGAACAGTTTTTTGAAAGATTCTTTTTTCTCATCCTAAGCGAGTTACTTTCAAGAACCCCAAATTCTCATTATCTGTATATAAAAACCCCAGTTAGTTACGGCTAAACACTTTCTTGAGCGTCAAGCCGGCATGTAGTAATCAGGCAACTTTTTATCGTTAGTTTAGTCAAAGGAATCACACCTTCGATAACGGAGCATCAGTGATGCTGATAAAATATAAAGCCCCGTTGCTTATTACCCTGCTGACTCTGGTCAGTATCTACTCTCTATCTGTACAGGCTCAACAGCAGCGAAACAACGGCTTTGACCTTGCTAATGCAACAATTCCAGCCGATGAAATCTTGCATGGCGGTCCTCCAAGGGATGGCATTCCAGCACTTGATCAACCCAGGTTTGTTGCTGGGCGCCAAATGAAAAAATTGTCGTTGGACGACCGTGTGCTCGCGTTGGATTATAACGGTGTTCAAAAGGCTTACCCGGTCAGTATCCTGGACTACCATGAAATTGTTAACGACGACTTCGGCGGCGAGCCTGTGTTAATCAGTTATTGCCCATTGTGCGGTACAGGTATGGCTTTTCATTCCCGGGTCGATGGCAAGCGTCTGCACTTTGGCGTCTCCGGACTGCTCTATAACAGTGATGTGCTGATGTATGACCGGGAAACAGAGTCGCTCTGGTCCCAGATTATGAAATCAGCTATCAGTGGCGAGATGCAGGGTAATAGTCTCACCATGCTGGCGTTGGAACATACGCATTGGGGGGATTGGCAGCGGCGCTATCCGAAAACGCAAGTACTGTCATTCGACACGGGGTTTCAGCGTGACTACTCACGTACACCCTATGCGGGTTACAGTAATAGTGCGGCGCTGTATTTTCCTGTTGCCCACACAGACAGGCGTTATCATCCGAAGGAGGTCGTGATTGGGCTGGATATTAATGGACATAAAAAAGCTTATCCTTTTGTAGAGCTGGCTAAAATATCCAGACCATTAAAGGATCAACTGGGCGATATCTCATTGACCATTCACTATGACAGTGCCACCCGTAGTGCCCGTGTGATCGACAGTCAGGGCAGGGCAGTTCCCTCACTAACCTCCTATTGGTTCGCCTGGTATGCATTTCATCCGAGCACAGAGGTGTTTAGCGCTTCTGATCGGTTAATTACCCCGAAAGACTTTCCTGAAGGCCAATAAACTCGCAGTAACCGCAACATTTAAAGATTCCACATTGCGCTGCATGGGGATTGATACCATGGCGTTACATTGCTGTTCTACTTCCTTACTGACGCCTTCCGTTTCATTGCCGAGTACAAATACAGCGGGCTTTTTATTCTTGTCCATTTCGCCTATTTGAGTGTTTGCGTGTGAAGATAAACCGTACACATCACAACCGGCTGCGCGAAAGTCTTGCAGGGCTTTGGGTAATGAATCACAGCGTAAAATAGGCGCACGGAATATAGTGCCGGTACTGGCTTTGATCACAAGAGCATCCAGTTTGGCGCAACCTTTGTTGGGGAGTAGCAGGGCGGTGGTTTGTCCTGCGCAGACGGAGCGAATGATCATGCCGAGGTTTTGCGGGTTGGTGATTCTATCCAGAGCGATGATGTCATATGGCTCATCACATTTCTGCTGTTGTATCTCTTGTTGTTTTAAGAAGTCTCGATAATCTTTGTAGCCTTCGCAAATAAGATCGGCGACTACGCCCTGATCTTGCTTGGAGTTTTTAGACAGGCGTGCCAGTGATTTGCGATCGTGATAGAGCACTTCCGCGCCCTTGTCTGTCGCCAGTTTAATGATGTCATCAATAATCCCTCCACCGCGATTTGATTCGGCCAGGTGTAAGCGGAAGACCTTGGTGCTGGGTTCTTGCAGAGCTTCCAGTACAGGTTTGCGTCCATAGATGGTGAGCAGTTGATTAAAGAATTGCTTCTTTTGCAAGTAGGCTTCGGAATCTGCGTGTCGTTGATCGGTCATGGTTACGTTTACTTACTTAAATTAAGTAGTGCTTCAATTTGTTTGAGTTGATCGAGTCTTGCTTGGTTTTGTGATGAGAGCTGTTGGCGAGCAATAGCAACAGTTTTAACGCCAAGACTGCGATAGAGATTGGCCAGTTCGCCATCTTCTTCGCTCAGCTTATCGAGTTGTTTTTGTACGGTTTTCACATCACCTCTGGCAATGGGTCCGGTGAGCACATCGGCGGCTGAATTGTTGAAAAGGTTATCTGCCGTTTGGTGAACAATAGGTGCCATTAATTGATTGGCTTGTTCCTCTGAAATTCCCGCTATCGCAAAGGTCTCACGACTGGCTTCGAGTAGGGTGACCAGGTAATTACAGGCCATAACGGAAGCGGCGTGATAAAGGCTTTTGTTTTGTTGCTCGATGGTAAAGCATTGGCCACCAATGCTTGTAAATAAAGGCTTTAATTGTGCGAGTGCTGCATTGTCACCTTCGCAGGCGCAATGGCTTCCGGAAAAATCATTTACGGAAGAAGTGGCTGAGGCAAAGCTGTGTATGGGGTGCACACTGGCAATCCTTGCGCCTATATCGGCCAGAGGTTGCAGCTCTTCGCTGCTAAGAGCGCCACTGCAATGGAAAACAATATTGCCAGGCTTAATGAGATTACTTTGGCGTAGCGTTTCAATTACTGCGGGAATACTCCCGTCGGGGGTGGCGATAAGCCACAGGTCGGCTGCGGACATTTCATTAATGTCATGGCACGCATTACCTGATCCTATAAATTCAACCGCCGCTGTAGCGCTTGTCGGTGATTGTGTGAGTAGCTGATTAACTTTCAGTAAGGATTGCTTGCGCCACAAATACGCCAGAGTCTGACCAAGACGACCAGCGCCAATGAGATTTAAACTTAGTGTGGCGGGCACGGGGACTCCAGTACGAAGCTTAGCTTCTGCAAATTTTGGCGTAAGCGGCTACGGCGTTGGCCATACCCATTTGAATTGAATCAACCGTGAGAGCATGACCGATCGAGACTTCTAGAAGTTGGGGCAATTTACGAAATTTTGGTAGGTTATCTAAATCCAGGTCATGTCCTGCATTAATACCCAAGCCGACTTCCAGGGCGACCTCAGCGGCAGTCACATACTCTTGAAAGAGTGATTCTATATCCGGACTTTGTTGACGATATGCGGCGGCATAGGGTCCGGTGTAGAGCTCAATGCGATCGGCACCGACTTCTTTTGCTAACCGTATTTGTTTGGGTATCGGATCCATGAATAAGCTGACGCGACAACCATGACTGTGTAAGTCGGCAATAATTGGTTTTAGAGTTTCCCCTGCCTGGGTCAAATCAAAACCATGATCGGATGTCAGCTGATCATTTGAGTCCGGCACCAGCGTGCATTGATCTGGGCGAGTTTCTCTGACGAGTTCGAGGAAGCCGGGGTAATCACCAAGGCTCTCGGCGAAGGGGTTGCCTTCAACGTTAAACTCAATGCCATCGAGTGGTGCGACTAATAGGGCCAGTTCACGAACGTCGTGTGGACGTATATGGCGCTGATCCGGACGTGGGTGAACCGTAATACCGTCCGCACCAGAATCCAGACAAGTTTGAGCGTGCTCAACCACTGAGGGGTAGCTGCCTTCGCGGGAGTTACGAATTAACGCAATCTTGTTGAGATTAACGCTTAATAGCGTCTTAGCTGCGGGAGCGCTCATGTCTGCCCTTATTACTGTGAATGTATTTGAGTGGAGAGTATGCGAATAGAAACATTAGGCGCTTCTGGATAGCGTCTGTATTGCCCCCTGGGGACGCGAGCCATATTGTGAACTATGTTCATGCCTTCGGTGATTTCAGCAAAAACGGTATAACCTGCTTCGTCTTTGTCGTTACGCTTTTTGGCATCCAAAGAGTGATTGTTTTTAAGGTTAATAAAGAACTGTGATGTGGCACTGTCTGGGTGGGGCCGGCGCGCCATAGATAGCGTACCTTCCTTGTTTTTCAGACCACCAATGGACTCATTCTTGACCGGCGCGTTGGTAGGTTTTTGGGTGAAATCAAACGTATGTCCGCCACCCTGTACAACAAAACCGGGCACAATGCGGTGAAATATCGTGCCGTTATAAAAGCCACTTTCTGCATAGTTTAAGAAGTTGGCGACGGTAGCCGGTGCTTTATCGGGAAATAATGACAAAGTAATGTCGCCCATATCCGTAGTAAAAGTAACACTCGGGGCCTGTTGAGTGTCTGCGTTGGCATTTACCGAAAGTACGAAGCTAAAAACTACAGCTAAAAAAAGTTTGAATGTGTATTTTATGGTCATAGATTATATCAAATGCTCTTGGGCTAATATTCTTGTCGAGACTCTTTTAAAAATCAGGCCCATTCAGAAAACTTTTTCTTGCGACGCAGGTTAGGCAAGATTATTGCCAGTAGAACGCCAATTAATACAGCCGCTACCCCGTATACGAAGAATTTGACGGAACGATCGCTACGGAGCCGTTCATTATCTGATTTCATTACATCCAGATCGGTTTCCAGTACTTTATGTGCTTTCAGTAATACCTGATGTTGGGCATGCATTTTGACGGCGTTACGCGAGATGATTTTTATTTCGTCGAGTTCTTTTTTTAGCTGGTTATTCTCTTGGGAAAGATCAGAAAGGTTAGCTTGAGTATCTTTGAACTCACTGCTGGTGGTTTGCAGGGATTGTTTAAGTTCATTGTGCTTGGCGGTTAAAGATTCAATTTTTTTCTTTGCGTCTACAAGCTGTAGGCTCGGTGGTGTTACACGGCTCAGATATTGTGAAGGTAGCCAGCCTGAAGTGCCTCCCATTGTTTTCACATTGGACCAACCACTTTTTTTATCGGTTTGAAGTAAGGTGAGTGGTGTTCCGGTTTTTAAATTCCTGATGATACGGAATTGATTACCTTGCCCGCTGCGCAGAGGTACAAGAACTTTATCATTAATCCAGCGGGACTCGGCGCTGACTGTAGGAACGACAAGCAGATTAAGAGTCAGGGCGACAATAGTGGCGGCAATTATTTTTACATTCATATTAAACGTGTTCTTTCTATTTCAATGTTAAATTCAGGTGTCTATCTTACTATATTTAGGGGCGTTACGTTTGTTGTTGTGCTCAAGGCAGCACTTTTTTGTAAGGTTTAACGACAACCTTTTCGTACACGCCTGATTCAATATAAGGGTCAGCATCTGCCCAGGCTTGGGCGGCGATTAAGGATTCAAATTCTGCAATGATTAAGCTGCCGGTAAATCCTGCTTCTCCCGGGTCATTCGAGTCAATAGCCGGGTGAGGGCCAGCTACCAGCAGACGACCCTGTTGTTTTAGGTCTTCAAGGCGAACCAAGTGAGCAGGGCGTGCCGCCAAACGCTTTTCAAGGCTGTTGGGTATATCTTCACTAATAATGGCGTAGAGCATAATTTGGGTCTTTTGTTGGAAAATTAATCGGTGTGCAAAATGTCTTCAAGGCTGAGTTTAGTCAGCTTGGTGATTTGGCGAAATAAGTAAAATAGGGCAAACATCATGACAACGGTGGCTGGGAGAGCAATGACAGGGAAGCTAAGTGCGGTCATTTTACCCAGTTCGGCATTAAATGCCTCTGTGCCAGGTGGGCTAACCAATAGATATTTGGCCAGTGCATAATTCAAAATGGATGAGACCAAAAAAGAGAAGGCAATCAAATAGGAGGCATTTTTGAGCACTTGATCAAAGTGGATTTGATTGTTGTTTTCTTTCAGTGCAGTTGCGACCTTATCTACCTGTAAAATCTTGTCGTTATAAAGAAAGGTGCGCACCAGTGGATAACGTGTTTTTAGCGAGGCCAGGGTGGCTAGGCCAAGTAATGCAGGAATGGCGGCCTCTTTAATCGCTATGTATTTGGGGTCAAGTTCCAATAGGCTGATGCCGCCCGTCAAGAAAATACTCACCACCCCCAAAATTGAGAAGAAGTTGAGTTTTCGGGAGGTGTAAAAGTCCTTAAGGCCATAAATAACAGGAAAGGCCAGTGCAACCACAATAGCCATTTTTGTGCCGAGCCAGTCTTCACCGCTAAGTTTGGTTAAAATCACGGTAGGTATAATGATATTGAGCAATAGATTGCCCAGGATACCTTCTCGTTTTCTTTTCTCTGGTGATTGTATCATGGTGTCAGTCAAGGATAATACCTTTCTTGCTATCTACTGCGTGGCAGTAAACAAGTTGTTTAAGTTAAGTGTTTTCACGCTAGATAGTGTCAATTACGTCAGGTAACACATCAGGTAACTAGGTTGTTTGATCTTCATACTCACAGTTCTTGCTCGGATGGTATTTTACGGCCTCAGGCGTTGGTGTCGAGGGCTAAAGTGCGCGGAGTGACATCTTTGGCACTAACGGATCATGATACCACCCGCGGTTTAGGCGAGGCGCGTGCGCAGGCAGCAATAGAAGGCATCGAGCTTATTGCGGGTATTGAGCTGTCTTGTCTTTGGCAGGGGATGAACATTCACGTGGTTGGCCTGAATGTTGATATTGAGTCAGATGCGTTAATTCATGCCGAGGCTCACCAGTTGCGGGCGCGGGAAGAACGCGCATTGAGCATTGCCGACAAGCTCGAAAAGGCGGGTATCGCTAATACCTACGAGGGTGCAAAAGCGATTGCCGGTGATGCCATTGTCGGACGCCCCCATTTTGCAAGGCATCTGGTGGAACGTGGCGCGGTTAAAAGCCAGGCCGTGGCGTTTAAAAAGTATCTAGGTGCCGGTAAACAGGGTGATGTAAAACAGATGTGGCCAGGTGTGGGCACCGTTGTTGAGTGGATTGTGAATGCTGGCGGTGTGGCTGTTATTGCGCACCCAGATAAATATAAGATGACCCGCACCAAATTAAAGCGCCTGGTGGATGATTTTTGTGAAGCCGGCGGAGGTGCGATAGAGGTCGTCAGTGGTCGACAAACCCCGCAAGTTACCAGTGATATGGCGCGTATTGCCGATCAGTATGAATTGTTGGCTTCATGCGGCAGTGATTTTCACGTGCCGGATCAGCCCTGGCAGGAGTTAGGGTCTTTTTTACCCCTGCCTGAGATCAGTGTTCCTGTGTGGACTCACTGGCAGAAGTAAGCATTATGTAGTACTGAAATTAAGCGTTATGTCGAGCGAATGTTCAGGTCTAGGCAATTAGTTAGATAAGGAACCTTTAGTGTCACAGTTTTTTCAGATACATCCAGAAAATCCACAGCAACGCTTAATCAAGCAGGCGGT
>JAUVQU010000124.1 GCA_030597965.1 Cellvibrionaceae bacterium | reverse complement strand
TTCTCGGGCTTTAAAGCCTTGCTGACAAACACAGCCGTGACTAAGGTTTTTCACGCCTGCTCGGAAGACTTAGAAGTATTTCAGACGTTTTTAGGTGTGCTGCCTACCCCGGTATTTGACACCCAGTGGGCCGCGGCCTGTGCGGGCCATGGTTTTTCCATGGGTTATGCGCGATTGGTTGAAGCTCTACTCAATGTCGAGGTGCCTAAAGGTGAAACTCGATCCGATTGGCTGCAGCGGCCACTGAGTGCGCCGCAGTTGCGGTACGCCGCTCTGGATGTGGCGTACCTCTTGGTGATTTACGGGATGTTACTGCAAGAGCTAAAGGATCAAGACCGTGTAGCCTGGGTGCAAGAGGATTGCGCAATACAGGTGGCACAAGCCTCCCAGCCTGCTGCTTATTCCGACGCTTATAAGAAAGTGAAATCAGCTTGGCGCTTGAATTCGCAAGAGCTGTCAGTGTTAAAAGCGGTGGCCGAGTGGCGTGAAATTGAGGCCCGTGAGCGCGATATTCCCCGCAATCGCTTGATCAAAGATAATGCGCTCTGGAGTTTGGCTCGAACGCGGCCTGAGCGTATCGGACAATTACATCGTGTGGAGGGAATGCCCCCCAGAACCATTAAAACCGATGGGGAAGACTTGTTGACGATGGTGCATCAATGGGCGCAAGGTTCTGAAGCGAATTGGCCAGAAAGGCTGCCTCAACCCTTGCCAAAACACACCATCGACATGATGAAATCCATTAAAAAAGTAGCGCGAGAAATAGCAGAGACATTAAGCGTGCCGCCTGAAATATTATTGCGTAAAAAAGACATAGAAGACTTGATTCGCAGTCATCTGGCGGGGTCGGCGCAACTACCTTTACGGTTGCGTGGCTGGCGTTATTCCGTGCTGGGTGAACGCCTGTTGGCGTTCGTCAATCAAGCGTAAGTACAAAAGGCTGTTTTGGATTATGGAAAAACTGATTTGTGAG
Organism: Cellvibrionaceae bacterium; assembly: GCA_030597965.1. GTDB lineage: Bacteria > Pseudomonadota > Gammaproteobacteria > Pseudomonadales > Cellvibrionaceae > JAUVQU01. The sequence continues at coordinate 5,805 of JAUVQU010000124.1, read as the reverse complement.
ATTTTCAAAAGCTTAAAACATGAAGGTATGTACCTTTATGTGGCAAAAGCTGAAGGCCTAGGGCGTGTGCCAGAGGCGCTGATGGATAGATTTGGACGCCATCAATCGGCGATGACGATGTTGTTAACCCCAGATAAAAAATTAGCTCGGGCCGAAACAGAACTGGTCATTAAGGGCATCAAGGAAGAGGGCTTTTATCTGCAAATGCCGCCAGTAAAAGAGACAGAAATGGCGGAGCTTGCGTCTAAAAACTCCAAGTTAAGTCTATAAAATTTAAGCCTGTTAAAGTCGAGAAGCACAGAGAGTTAAATGGCAGACATCGTAAAGCCTTTTTGGAAGCAGAAAACTTTGTCTCAGATGAACACAGGGGAGTGGGAATCTATTTGTGATGGCTGCGGTAAGTGTTGTCTGCATAAGTTGCAGGATGACGATACCGAAGAGGTATTTTACACCAATATAGCTTGCCGCTATTTGAATCACGAGGATGCAACCTGTGGCGACTATGCCAATCGCGCTTCGCTGGTTCCCGAATGCATTACCTTAACAGTCGACGAGCTTGATCAGTTTCATTGGTTGCCGAACAGCTGCTCCTATAGGCTGTTGGCTGAAGCTCGAGATTTGCCGCCTTGGCATCATTTGATTTCAGGTGATCGCGATGCAGTACATGCCGCCGGAGCATCAGTCTGTGGCCGGGTCGTGGCGGAAGAGCGAGTTGAAGAAGACGATTATGAAGAGCATATTATTCACTGGGTTGAGTAATAAGAGTACTCACTTGAAGTAGGAAGATATTATGGGTTCAGACGAGTACGTAACGGCGTGGGTTTTTTATGTGGTGGGTGGTATAGGGCTATTTGGTTCTTGGTGGTGGCTAACACTACGCCTTAAGGATTCCACGTTACGTAGCTTTTTGCGTATCACGATGTTTATTTTAATCTTTTTTCCCTACAGTGTCGGTGAAGGCTACGGTGAGCTGGCTCCAGGTGTTTTGATGCTGCTGCTGGAAGTTTTGTTTGAAGGTAGTGAGTCATTCAGTCGAGTCGGCACGCCTCTGCTAAGAGTGTTGTCGATATCGTTTCTGACCTGGTTGGTTTATGAGTATGTACGGCGCAAAAGGAAAGGCATTGTTGCCACTGTAGTCGCCCCCGAAGCACAAGCAGCAGAAGTACCTGAAGAGCCAGAAGGATCGGAAGCAGCTGAAGAGGTTGAAGCATCAGAAGTGCTAGAAGACTCTATAACAACAGAAACAACAGAGCTTGCTGAAACGCCCGATGTCGTCGAACAGGAAAAGAATGGCAGTTGAAGTGGATCACTGTGGATGCTGTTGCTTGCGCCGTGATCTCTGTGTCTGCGGGCTTGCTCCAAGAATTAAATTAGGAGGTAAAGCTCAGTCGGATCAGTGGCTTTTGCTGACCCATGAACGAGAAGTTGATAAGCCGAGTAATACAGGCAAGCTGGTATTATCCAGTCTTCAAGCCGTTCAAAAATTAATGTGGCAGCGCAAGCTGGCATTAGATTTACCAGCGGATCGTGCTGTTCTCGTGTTTCCTAGTGATAAAATACCCGAATCAAATCCGGTTTCTGTCAATATTGATAGAGATGAGCCCATTGTATGGGTTGTATTGGATGCAACCTGGCAGCAGGCCGCAAAGATGGTAAGGCAGTCACCAGAGTTAAGGCAATTACCTTGTTATAGCTTGGGAGACGATATTAAAAGTGATTATCATTTAAGGCGTAACCAGCAGGGTGTTTCGACGCTGGAAGCTATTGCGCACCTTGTGTCGGCTCGGGGTGATGCCTGCGGCGCACGGCAATTACTGAATTATCAAACGGTATTTCAGCAGCACTGGGAGCTGGACCGAAGTAATAGAGCCCTATAATCACAATGACTCAATTAAGCATAAAAGTCTCTCAGTTGCCCGAAATTCAATTGCCCTTGGTCAATCGTTTTTATAAAGCTAGCCGTTATTCGGCAAAGGCGGGGAGGGGTGAGGCCGTGTTTGTTGCGCGTCACCTTGTGGCCTCTGTAAGTGGGGCGTCAGTAGAGCCGTCGGCAGGGGAAATAGTAGCCGCCGTGCGACTCCAGCTAAAATCAGACGGTTGGTGGTTCTTGCGCAGTATGTGTGTCAAACCCGAATTACAGGGTCAAGGTATAGGCCGGCAATTACTGCTGGGTTTGAACGAGTTTTTATCGACACGTGATTGCTTTTGTTACCCCTTTGATCATTTAGAAGGCTTTTATGGTGTGCTGGATTTTGAACCGGTGAAGGACAGTAATATGGCCTTGATGCCATCATTTATGCGAGAGCCCTACCAACGCTATACCCAGCAGGGGCGAAAAATTATTTTGATGCGTAAAATGGTACGTTCAGATTCTTAAGCAGTTGAGTGATCCCGTTACTGCCCGGATAAGTTAAATACGTTGGAAATTTTTATGTCGGAAAACAACCATTCAGATCATGGCAATGTGCTGGGGCGTCAGACGGATTACATTGGCACCTATACGGCTTCTTTGTTATGCCCTATCCCTCGCCAAAACTCACGTGAAGCCTTAGCTCTGGAAGCCGATCGGCTGCCTTTCAGTGGTGTCGATCTCTGGACCGGGTATGAATTGTCTTGGTTGAATCCCAAGGGTAAGCCGATAGTCGCCGTGGCTGAATTTAGTGTTCCAGCAGAGAGCCCTAATATAATTGAATCCAAGTCATTCAAGTTGTACCTCAATTCATTCAATCAATCAGTGTTCGCCTCAAATAAAGAAGTTGCCGAAACCATGAGGCGTGACTTATCTACAGCGGCGGGCGCCCCTGTGCAGGTATCTGTTCACTCCCTTCAGGATACTGGTGGTTTTCAGGTGAGTGAGTTTGATGGCGTGCTGATTGATAATATTGATGTGGAGATAGACTGTTATACGCCGCAGTCATCGCTGTTGTGTTTAGATGACTCAGAAGAAATGGTTGAGGAGACACTGTACAGTGATTTACTGAAAAGTAATTGCCCTGTTACCAGTCAGCCTGATTGGGCTAGCGTGTATGTTCGTTACTCCGGGCCCAAGATTAACCGGGCAGGATTGTTGAAATACATTGTGTCTTTCCGCAGCCATCAAGATTTTCACGAACATTGTGTCGAGCGAATGTTTCTGGATATTTTGCAGCAGTGCCAGCCGGAGTCGCTGACAGTTTATGCGCGTTATACTCGCCGGGGTGGGTTGGATATTAATCCTTATAGAACCAATGGTGACACTGTGAGCCCGCTGGGGTGCAGGCTGGTAAGGCAGTAGATTGAAATGGGTTGGCTTTTAACAGGCGGTTAACAACCCATAATGGTCACCATTCTCGTACCTTTAAACGTCTTTCTTTTCCAGTGCTTCAATTGCAGAGTTCAAAGATTCTATAACCCGCGGGCGATCATAATTACGCACATTGTCCAGATCCATATGCATCGCGAAACCGTTAAGGTTGTGTTCGAAATAACTCTGATTTTTATCCATGTCTTTGCGTAAATCTACGACTTCAAACACTTTCACCGGGTGGCTAAAGCCCTTAACGTTGATTTTACCTTTGTCTCGAGCCATCACTGAATCTTTCACGAGGGCACAGGTCTCGTGAGAAATTAGGATTTCCCCAGGTTCGGCAGCAGATTCTAAGCGGCTCGCTAAATTGACGTGGGTGCCAAGTACTGTGTAATCGAGATGATGACTGGTGCCGAATGTGCCGACTGTACAGTAACCGGTGTTAATGCCCATACGGATTTGCATTGGGCGTTTAATGCCTTGGTTGTACCATTGCTGTTGCAGAACTTTCATTCGGCGTCTCATGGCTATAGCCATAGATACGCAACGCAGCGCGTCAGCTTTAAGGCCTTTGCTGTTGTGATCTCCAAAGATAACCATCATGCCATCACCCATGAACTTATCGATGCTGCCACCATATTGGGTAACGATTCTCGCCATTTCCGTGAGGTAGGTATTCAATACGTCAGTGAGTGTCTCTGCTTCTAACTCTTCTGAGAGCTCACTGAATTCTTTAATGTCCGAGAAAAAGACCGTCAGGCGCTTGCGCTCTGTTTTTTGTGATTCATCGTTTTGATTGATGGCGTTCCAAACAGGGGCAGGCAGGTAGCGAGATAATTTATACGCACGGGTTTTGTATTGCTGTTTTTCTGATTCAAGTGACTCGTTTGTTTTTTTGAGTTCGGTGATTTGTCCGAAGGCATAAACGGCTGAGGCACAGAAGTAGGTGGTGATGCCGATTACACTGGCCAGGTGAATTTCAACCTGTGTGTGGATAATCGATTCTGGTTGATACAAAAATACAGCCACTATCAGGCCAAGAATAAGGGCTATGTTGTCAGAGACCAAGCGTGACGGACCACCATTCATCAGTGCGTTAAACTGAACCATAGTGATAAATAAGACACTGGAAAGCAGATTGAAGTTACTTAAAACTATGACCCCGCCTATCAGTATGGCATCACCATAATGAGCCCAGCGGGCGGTAGCCTGACTGTGTTCCTCGGGAATGATTTTTGAAATCAGGTAAACAATGTAGGCGTATAGAAATAAGAGGGTGACCATCCCCAAAAAGACAGGCTCGATAGTTTCCACCCTGATTCCGGCCAGCAGGGTACCGGCTGCGGCAAAGCAGAATAATGCGCGAAAGAAAAACTGAAATTGCGCAGATTGATTGGTTGAAGTCATTTGCTCGGTCATGAGGGCTATTTAATCGGATTTAACGTATTATTTTTATTTAACTCTACTGGTGTGGCCACTGGCTTAGGCACCTATAATGAACAGATTATTACATACTGTTGATTAAAGCGATTTTGATTCATCTTGTCCAATAAGAAACGTTAATAACGTGACGTATTAATTTTATTCATATTTTAACAAGTTAATCCTAATAATAGGTGGTTTATACCATGCAGGCAGTAGAAGCCTTAGTGAATAGAGTTTCATGCGGCAAGTTGCTGGCTCCTGGCCCAGGAATCCAACAGCTGGCGATATTAAAAGCTGCAGCGTTACGAGCCGCTGATCACGGCAGCCTTAAACCCTGGCGCTTTTTAGTTATTGAGGGCTCTGGGCTCAACCAATTGGGTCAACTTTACCTACGAGCGGCTCAGGCTAAAGATGGTCCTCTAACGGAAACCCAGACTCAGCGCTATCTGGCCATGCCCCTGAGGGCACCAATGGTGATTGTTGCTATCGCTGAAAATCAGGCGCATGACAAGGTGCCGGCGGTAGAACAGTTGTTAGCCACAGGAGCCGCTGTACAAAATATGATCACTGCCGCCTATGCTCAAGGCTTGGGTGCATATTGGAGAACAGGTTTTTTAGCTTACGACGAGACTGTAAAAGAGGGGCTGGGAGTGCAGGTCGGAGAGGCAATTATTGGCTTTGTTTACCTGGGTACACCCGCAACCGAGTTTAAACAGACTCCGGAAACCAATCCCGACGACTTTTTTCATATTTGGCCGCCTCAATGACATTGCCTTTATAGAGGTCATTGTGTAGAGTACGCGCCTCTTTGGTGAGGTGTCCGAGTGGCTGAAGGAGCACGCCTGGAAAGCGTGTAATGGGTCAAACTATTCGAGGGTTCGAATCCCTCCCTCACCGCCATATATTGATTTCAGGAAGTCTTAAGGAAATCGCTAGGGGTCGCTAACTGTAAGGTTTTGCGGCCTTTTTTGTGCCCGTTAAGTACTAGCTGTAATTGTAACTTCCGGCATTTAATGTAACACTGAATGTAACATCAGAAGTCAACAGTGGAGCCAGTGTTACAATGGCACGGACAACCAACCCTCTAACCAATA
>JAUVQU010000008.1 GCA_030597965.1 Cellvibrionaceae bacterium | reverse complement strand
GTGAGTATCGGAACCTTTGCCACCCAAATTACCCTTCTCGACAAACTTTTTGGCGTTATCCCATGCGCCTCCGGCATTGGCCATCGTAAGCGCCAACAACACACAGCAAATCAATGCGCCACCGAGCATACCGCCTAGCGCCTCCGGGCCGAGACCAAAGCCGACCATTACTGGAGCGCCCACCGCTAACGCGCCCGGCAACACCATACGCCTAAGTGCCGCACGCGTCGCAATGTCGATACAACGGTCGCTGTCTGGCTTTGCCGTACCTTCCATCAGACCTGGAATTTCACGAAATTGTCGGCGAATCTCATTGATCATTTCGAAAGCTGCATCTCCCACCGCACGCATAGTAATGGCGCTGACCAGGAAGGGAAAAATTGCCCCTAGGAACATGCCCATCATCACCCGAGGGTCACCCAGGTCGAGCGCGAAGCCCTCCACATGCTGACCGACGGTTTCCATATACGCTGCGATAATCGCCAGCGCCGCCAAACCAGCCGCACCAATAGCAAAACCCTTACCAATCGCCGCGGTGGTATTACCCACTTCGTCAAGGCCATCAGTAATTTCTCGGGTCTCCTCACCCAAGCCGGCCATTTCTGCGATACCGCCGGCGTTATCCGCCACTGGGCCATAAGCATCAATGGCCATGGTAATACCCACGGTAGACAACATGCCCACCGCCGCAATACCCACACCATAAACACCGGCACCTTCTGGCAAGAGCACACTGGTACTGAAAATAATACCGGCAATCACCAGCACCGGAATCACTACGGACTCCATGCCTATTGCGAGGCCTGAAATCATCACCGTCGCCGGACCGGTCTCACCACTTGCCGCAATATCGCGAACCGGCTTGCCGCCTGTGTAATATTCAGTCACTAAACCAATAACAATTCCGCCCAATGCGCCACTGAGCACACAGAACCAGACATTATTATCTATTCCCAATTTTGAAATGAGTACCCACGCCGCAAGAATAAACAATACGGTAGCGCCCATTGTGCCGACTCTAAGCGCTAACGCAGGGGCTTTACCACTGACCAGTCGCACCATAACAATACCCAACACAGAACAGATCAAGCCCACAGAGGCCAACGCCAAAGGCGCAAACATGAGCTGACTGCGATCACCGCCCAATGCCATCACGTTCGTCATTGCCATTGATGATGCGATAGCGATGGTGGCAATCATTGAACCGCAATAGGACTCAAAAATATCTGAACCCATCCCCGCTACGTCACCCACATTGTCGCCCACGTTATCGGCAATGACGCCAGGGTTGCGTGGATCATCTTCAGGAATGCCCGCCTCCACTTTACCCACGAGATCCGCACCAACATCCGCTGATTTAGTGAAGATACCACCACCGACACGCGAAAAGAGCGCAACCGTTGAAGCGCCCATACCAAAGCCATGAATCGCCTCGACGTGCTCAGGATCAGCACCGAATAATAAATAGAGGCCGCCCAACCCCAACAGCCCCATAGACGCAACCACCAAGCCCATGATGGAGCCACCGAAGAAAGCGACACTTAATGCGGCGGACTGACCCTGTTCAGCCGCTGCCACTGTGGTACGCACATTTGCTTTAGTCGCCGTATACATACCTACGTATCCGGCAAAAGCAGAACACAAAGCACCCACCACAAAAGCCACTGGCGTTTGCCAAGATTGGAAACCCAGCCACAGACCCACCGTAAGTATGGAGGCAAATACCGCAAGGATGGTGTATTCACGGCGCATAAACACCATGGAACCCGCATGAATCGCATCGGCTATTTCAGTAACCGCACCACTGCCCGCTGGGTATGATTTAACGATGAGATATACAACCCAGGCCGCCAAAAGACCTGCCACCCCTAGAATAGGTGGCATCCATAAAATATCCATAAAACGATTCCCGCTATTATTATTGTTGCTTTAAAAAGTCGTTCGGGACTCTTGCAACCCTGCACGACAAGGAGCTTCGAATGATTAGTGTACGCAGATGCTGAATTTTAACCAGCTCGATAGTCAACTTAATCTTCCCAAACCCAACCATAGTCGCATTGAGATGGCTAAATATAGTGTGCTAGAATCGCCGCCTATATAATCGACCCGTGGAAGTTAAAGCATGAGCTACGATCTAGTATCGGCCGGTAAAGACCTGCCTAACGACATTAACGTTATTATTGAAATCCCTTTAAACGGCGACCCAATCAAGTACGAAGTCGACAAAGATTCCGGCGAGATTTTTGTTGATCGTATGCTGGGCACTGCAATGCACTACCCATGTAACTACGGTTACGTGCCTCATACGCTGTGTGGTGACGGCGATCCTGTGGACGTAATGGTTGTTATGCCGCTGGCTGTTGTTTCTGGTGCAGTGATTCGCTGTCGTCCAGTCGGTGTTTTAAAAATGACCGATGACGGCGGTGAAGACGCTAAGATCATTGCGGTTCCTCACGATAAAGTAACCCCCCTGTACAAGAATGTTAACGACATCTCCGATCTGCCAGAGCTGACGCTCAACCAGATCTCTCACTTCTTCCAGCACTACAAAGACCTGGAGCCAGGCAAGTGGGTGAAGATCGAGGGCTGGGGCGACGCAGAAGAAGCTCGCAATGAGATCCGCCAATCCGTGGTGAACTTCAACGAAGCAAAAGACAAGCCTCACTTCTAATTCTCATCAAGAAGTAACAGCTAAGAAAAAGCCCGGGCAATAATAATTGCTCGGGCTTTTTTGTGGGCATTGCATTAAATATGCCTATCTATCCTCCAGGCTCAAACCACTCACATCTGGGCTGACCGGTTCTCGCCGATCGTTTAATGGTTCAAGGTCAGCCCCAGGTGGCGCGAGGCCAAACTCCGGAACATTTATATCCGGCAACGTCGGCTTAGATTTTTCCGCCTCAGACAACAGGTCACCTTCCATTGCGGAAATATCCAAACCAGTAATATCTACAACCACTGCGGTGGATACCTCTCGCTCTTCATCATCAAGTAATTGTCCTTCCGCAGGACGCAAACTGTACGACGAGATGTCAACATCGGAAGTCTGTTGCGGCTGACGCTCTGATTCACGCAGTACATCAGCCCCTAGGGGGGCAACGATAAAACCCTCTTCTCGCTCAGATGTTTTCGCCTCAACCGGAGTGTTTTGTTGCGCGGCTAGACGCTCCTGTAAAGTCTGTGGGCGTGACGGCCCTGATGGTTTATCTTCTGCCGGGATCTCCCCTTCATTCACTGAAGGCTGAGAAACGACAACCTTGATGACAGCACCCGCCTTGGAGAGAGCCGTTTTATATTTTATTGCTGCAGCTTTATCTAAACCACGCTTTAGACGTTTACCGCCTCCATCAAACAACGCTTCAATACGAGCATCGTCCGCTGTGAATATTTGTTTAAAACGCTGCTTAACTGTGGCCACATCGTGACCCGACAATACTTTGCCTTGAAAAATAATGTCATAGTTCACTTCACTCATTCGTCAGCAACTCACTCTTATTATTAAGAATCGACAGACTGATTCATATCCAACGCCGGGGCATCACAGTTCGGACGCCCAACTACTTTGGCGGGGACACCGGCAACGGTGGTATGCGCTGGCACAGGATCCAGCACTACACTGCCTGCACCAATCTTCGCGCCATCACCCACTGTGATATTGCCCAAAATTTTCGCCCCTGCGCTAATCAATACTCCGGAACCAATTTTAGGGTGCCGGTCACCAGTCTGGCACCCTGAGCCACCCAAAGTGACAGCGTGAAGCATGGATACGTCATCACCAATAACAGCCGTTTCACCGACCACCACGCCGGTAGCGTGATCGATCATTATGCCGGAACCCACTCTAGCAGCCGGGTGTATATCCACCCCCAATTGTTGAGATATCTGGTTTTGGAAAAAAAGCGCCAATGTCTCACGTCCCTGTTGCCACAGCCAGTGACTCACCCGGTAAGCTTGCAGTGCATGAAAACCTTTAAAATACAGAAACGGCATGCAGTACTGATCACAGGCCGGGTCCCGATCTATATAGGCCTCTATGTCAGCCCGCATCGCCGCACTGATTCGTTCATCATCGCACAGCGCCTCTAAACAAATCTCTGGAATCATTTTTACCGCATGGGAGTCGCATTCCAACTTACTTGCCAATTGATGGCTAATCGCCACTTCAAAGTTTTTATGCGCCAAAATACTGCGACGATAGAAATCAGCCAGCAGCGGCTCATTATCCATCGCCAATTCGGCTTCCGCGCGCATTAGCACCCACAGCTCGTCACTTGTCATCGACATAGTTCTATTTACCTGCACTGCTACAAAAGAGTGGCGATAAAATATCGCGCACTTCCTTTTACAACTTTTAATAAAGGAAAATCATACTGCTATAAACTTTTCATAGAGGCTATCACTCTGCTCCAAAGCAATATCCGCTAACAACCAATCCTGTTGTGACAACCACACTCGAAACACCGCTGGCGTGAAAGCCAACAGATATTGCTCCGACACGGGCCGGTAGCTTAAGTGCCAAGGCTCGGGTGCAACACCACCAAGATCATCGCTATATGGCCGATAAAACCCATGGGCAAAGCCACACTCAATTCGCTCATCCAGCCATTGATTCATCCGAGCAAAAGGGCCACCTTCGGCATATTCCTCGGGCACCAGTTGCAGCTGATAGCTTTCATCAACCGCCGACGCATCAAAAATATCAATATCTGTACCCCAGTGATGACGCGATGCACCGGGGATAGCCGACCAGCGCATAATGGCGTGTAATAGTTGGCTGGGGGTCAACTCATAAATATTCAATGGCTGCCCATCACGATCCAACAAAGGGCGCTGACCCAACGCCTTCGCCTGCCAAATAGCACGCTGCCTCTCACAACTGCGAAAGCCGCTGGCAATGGCCAACTCGATACCGTCTTCTCTGGCATCTGAGCATAGAGCCCGCCAAGGCGCCACTACATCTTTATGCAGTTGCACACCATCGCCACAATTCTGTAAATGTGCCTCGGTGGAACCAGTGAGCTGATCTAACAATTCCGCATTCAATATTGTTATACCTAAAAAATATCTCTCAATATGACTTTGACCTCTAGCCTACACTAAAGAGCACCTTGGAGATTGCCACACACCCAAGTATGTATTATAACTATTAGATCTAAGTTGCTCGGTTAATAAAAAAATAATAACACTTTGGGGAGCCTCACATGCCACAACAGCACAGTGAGTTATTACAGTTAAAAAATCTGGGCGCCGCCTCGGTTAACATTCTGCACGCCATTGGCGTGAACAGTCACGAAGACCTGCAAAGCATAGGCGCTGCCGAAGCCTATGCTCGCATAAAAGAACGTGGTATCCACATATCCAAGGTCATGCTCTACGCACTGCAGGGCGCATTAATGGATGTGCATTGGAACGACCTAGATCCCGAGTTAAAACAATCCTTAGTACGTGAAGCGGAGAGCTGTGCCTCCGCACAATAATTTATTGGACTCCGCCTTTAAAATAAGATTGAATTTTTTCATGTCGGACTCATCTTATTTGAAGACTCCTCCTTTGAGGGCACCTCTGGTTAACGACTATAAGAGCCTCTTACTGTGCTACGTATCGGTTTATTTTTACTGACCAACCTCGCGGTTATCTTTATCGCCAGCATCACACTTAACCTGCTGGGCGTTGGCTCTTACCTGGATGCTCAAGGTAGTGGACTGAATCTCACCAATCTACTGATTTTCTGTGCGGTCTTCGGGTTCTCGGGCTCTATAATTTCACTGTTTTTATCCAAATTTATGGCCAAACGCGGCACCGGCACAAAAATTATTGAACAACCTCGCAATGCCGACGAACGCTGGCTACTTGAAACCATCTCTGAACTGGCTCAAAAATCCGGTATAAAAATGCCGGAAGTAGGCGTATTCCCTGCCCAAGAATCCAATGCCTTCGCCACCGGCTGGAATCGTAATAATGCACTTGTGGCCGTCAGTGCCGGGCTACTCAATCGATTTAGCCGTGACGAAGTGCGCGCCGTACTCGCCCACGAAATGGGTCATATTGCTAACGGTGACATGATCACACTGAGCTTAATCCAAGGCGTCATCAATACCTTTGTAATGTTCTTTGCCCGGATAATAGGCCACCTTGTTGATCGCGTCGTCTTAAAAAACGAACGCGGACACGGCATCGGTTTTTACATCACCACTTTTATTGCCGAAATGGTATTGGCCGTACTCGCTTCGATCATTGTCATGAAGTTCTCTCGCTATCGAGAGTTCAGAGCCGATGCAGAGGGCGCCAAATTAGCGGGGCGTGGCGCCATGATCAACGCGCTGCAACGCCTGCAGGCAGAAGTAGAAGCACAGGTGCCCAGCAGCATGCCCGACAGTATGTACGCTTTTGGAATCAGCAGCGGCTTTAAGAAAAACTTCTCTAAATTGTTTGCCAGTCACCCCCCGCTTACTGAGCGAATTGCCGCTCTGCAACGCGCGAACGATTTTTAAATCACTCATCATTCATATACCTCAGAGGTTAGCCGGTTATGCCCATTCAAAGCCATTTCCGTTTTTCTTTTACGCTGATAGCTCTGTGTATTGGCAGCCTGCTTATTAGCTCTAATACCAGCGCCAACTTTGCCACCGATGACGAAACCAACACCATCGAGGTTTTCCAATCGGCCAGCCCGGCGGTGGTATATGTCACCAACAAAACACTGGTTCGCGACCGCTATTCATTAAACTTACACGCTATTCCCCGGGGCAGTGGTACTGGGGTTATATGGAACGACAAAGGCTACATCCTTACTAACTATCATGTCATAGAAGGCGCTCGCCAAATAACCATTACCCTGCAAGACCAAACCAGCTGGCCCGCTGAAGTGGTCGGTGCCGCCCCCTCAAAAGACTTAGCTGTCGTGCGCATCAAAGCGCCAATCAACCAACTGAACACCCTGCCACTGGGCGACTCTAACGCTCTCACCGTCGGTCACAAGGTGATGGCGATTGGCAATCCGTTTGGTCTCGACACCACGCTAACAGTGGGTGTCGTTAGCGCTCTGGGACGGGAAATTGAGTCCAGCAACCAACGCACCATTCGCAATGTGATTCAAACCGATGCCGCCATTAACCCCGGCAATTCCGGCGGCCCGCTGATCAACTCCAGCGGCGAACTCATCGGTATCAACACAGCCATCTACAGCCCCAGTGGCACCAGTGCCGGCATTGGTTTTGCCATCCCCATTAACACCATCAAGAAGATAGTGCCAATTTTGATTGAGCATGGCCGTCTCCTGCGCCCACGACTGGGCATCGAAGTCGCTCCGGCACACTGGGCCTTACAGGCAGGCGTAAAAGGGGTTCCCGTATTACGTGTCGCTCAAAATTCACCCGCAGAAGAGGCCGGGCTTATAGGCGTGCAGGAAACACGCCGGGGTGGTGTCAGCCTCGGTGATATCATCATTGCTATTAACGAACACGTCATTGAGAATTATGATGACCTGCTCAGCACCATAGAGACATACAAAGCCGGTGATCGCGTGACCATTGAGTATGTGCGCGATGGCGGCACCGAAAAGGCCAAACTCACCCTGGCGCCACCTTTAGATTAATCATCAACAGAAAGAATACTTGAGAATGCACACCCTCTGTCATATTGACGACATAGACGACCGGCAATGCAAAGGCTTTAAGGTAGGCGAGGCCAACCTTTTTGCTGTGCGTCAGGACAGCGAAGTATTCGTCTACCAGAACCGCTGCCCACATCTGGGTATTGCACTGGAATGGTTACCGGATAAATTCCTTGATATGGACGGGGAGCTGATTCAGTGCTCCACCCACGGCGCGCTGTTTACGATTGATGAAGGACTCTGTGTGGCCGGTCCCTGCAGCGGCCAAAGCCTGATGCCCGTTGAAACCCGCATTGAGAATGGCGAGATCATGGTCACCCTTTAAATAGACTCACCCACCTTCAGTACTACCGGCAAGGATTCGGTAATCTTAATTTTCGCTGGCGTAATACTGGCTTTGTAAGCAATCACTTCCACACCTTGCTCCACGGCCCACATTAAAGTCTCGGTGTATTTTTTATCTATATGCGCCGCCGGTGCGACCGACTCAATACCCGTGTGCTGCACACAAAACAACAAAACCGCTCGCTGCCCCGCCTGCACCATGGCGGCCAACTCCCGCAAATGCTTGGTGCCACGCCCACTGACCGCATCGGGGAAAAAGCCCTGCAACCGACCGTCAACCTCATCTAATAGCGTGACGCTCTTCACTTCCACGTAGCAGTCTCGCCCATCATCTTCACGATCACTCAACAGTATATCGATCCGGCTTTTCTCTTCACCGTAACGCTGCTCTGTTTTCAAACTCCGATAGCCCATCAGTTCATCAATCACACCCGCCTCCAACGCCTCGACCACAAGGTTGTTCGCACGGACACTATTAATCCCCGCAAGGTGCCCCGTAGGGGTCGTTGCAATTTCCCAGGTGCGGGAATATTTGCGCTTGGGGTTATCCGAAACAGAGAACCAACAGTCACTGCCCTCACTAATACACGCGCGCATCGACCCTGTATTGGGGCAATGAATAGTCACCTCCTCACCGGTATCCAACACAATATCCGCTAAAAAACGCTTGTAGCGTTTTACCAACGTGGCTTTCTGAAATGGCGGGTTAAATATCATTACGGCTCCTTATTAACTTCCAGTGCGCAGCATATTAATTACAGCGGAACAGTAAAAGCCCCTAGAGGTTAAAACAGTCAATCTTTAACTATTAACACGGACACACCAATTACTTGACAAGCAGCCGTCGGTAGCCCAGTATCCGCGCCCTATTTAGCTTGTCATAGAATTGCCACTCCAAGGAAAGTCCTAGCGAAGCCAAAACATATCTGCTAGCTTTCTTAGATAAGCAAAGGGAACTTGAAACACCAAAAAGCGTCCCCATTAAAGACAATCTGAAGATTGACCCCAAGTAATAATCAAGCAGCAAGAAGAGGCGCACAGCAATGCCCAAAAGCTCTAAAAAATCTGAGTCAGTAACATCAAGAGAATTCACCCCCTATAAGACCAAGCGGGGCGAAGAATACATGAACGAAGCCCAACGTGAGCACTTCAAGGGACTGCTGTTATCTTGGAAATCTGAGCTAATGGAAGAAGTGGATCGCACCGTGAGCCACATGAAAGACGAAGCCTCCAACTTCCCTGACCCAGCCGACCGCGCCAGCCAGGAAGAAGAGTTCAGCCTTGAACTCCGCACTCGTGACCGTGAGCGCAAGCTGATCAAAAAAATCGATAAGACCAATGATCGCATCGACGACGATGACTACGGTTTTTGCGATACCTGCGGCGTTGAGATTGGTATCCGTCGACTCGAAGCTCGCCCGACAGCCACTCAGTGCATCGATTGTAAAACCCTCGATGAGATTCGCGAAAAACAAATCGGTATTTAATACCATTGGGCGCAGTATAGAGGCACATCATCATCCGCGATTGCCTCTATACTCAACATTCAACCCATGACTAAACAGCCCCACCCCTCCTACATTGGCCGCTTCGCGCCATCGCCCACGGGATTGCTCCATCACGGCTCGCTGCTTACCGCCGTCGCCAGCTTTGTGGATGCCCGCGCGCATCAAGGCTCTTGGTTGGTACGCATGGAAGACCTTGATCCGCCCCGGGAAGAACCGGGGGCCGCTGCAGCCATCATCAAGTCACTGGAAGCCCACGGACTGGAGTGGGATGACACGGTACTTTTTCAGAGCCAGCGTTCGAACGTTTATCAAGAAACACTGAGCAAACTATCCGGGTGGACCTACCCCTGCGACTGCACTCGCGCGCGACTAAAAACGTTAAATGGCATATACGATGGACACTGCCGTAGATCACCCGCACAGCAGCAGCCCTCCTCACTTTCAACCGCATGCTCTACAGCACCCGCCACGGCATTACGTATCAGAGTCAACGACACGCCCATTGTGATTGAGGATTTAATTCAAGGGCATTATCAACAGCAACTGCTCAGCGGTGTAGGCGATTTCATTCTGCACCGCAAAGATGGTTTATTCGCTTATCAACTCGCCGTGGTGGCCGATGATATTGCACAGAATATAACCCACATTATTCGCGGCAGTGACCTGCTCGACAACACACCTCGCCAATGCTGGCTGTTTGATTTACTCAAGCAACCTCGACCCGTGTTTGGTCACCTGCCAGTCATCGTCAACAGCGCAGGCCAAAAGCTCAGCAAACAAACTTTCGCCACCCCCATCAACAACAGCGAAGCTTCGGCTAATATCGCCGCAGCCCTGCACCGACTGAACCACACATTACCCACCCAATTAATCAGCGCGCCCTGCCCGGAGCAATTAGCCTGGGCAATTGCTCATTGGCAGCGTGAGCGCATACCCAAAACAATGACCATTGCCTCGAACAAGCCGACCTAAGGGCAACAAAAGAAGACTTCAACAGCCTTCTTAAGTAATATCCCTAAAAAAGAAGGAAGACTCTGCGCAGCCTATGAGAAATCAACGCCTACTGATTTTACTGCTTCTGGTGACCTATGTGTTTTCACCGACCATCTATGACTGGGCTATTAATCCTGAAGGCGCATGGTATCGCCCTTTTATTATCTGGGCGCTGCTGATTGTTGCCGCCTACTTATTCCAGGGAAGAAGCAACCGCAATGAGCTTTGAAATCTCAGACATTGCCCTACTCGGCACAGGCTATCTACTCATCCTTTTCGGTATTGCCTACTGCGCCGAGAAAGGTTGGATACCTAAACGTATTTCAGAGCACCCTGTCACCTATATTTTGTCTTTGGGTATTTTTGCCAGCGCCTGGGCTTTCTATGGTGTTGTCGATCTCGCGTATCAATATGGCTATGGTGCCCTTGCCTATTATTTAGGTACTGGCGCGGTATTTTTATTTGCCCCTATGGTGATCAAGCCGCTGGCTCAACTGGTCAAGCGATTTCAAATCACCTCGTTAACAGACCTTTTGGTATTCCGTTATCACAGCCAGACTGCCGGCGCGATAGCTGCGGTTTGTATGCTCGCCGCTGTATTGCCTCTACTGGCGTTACAAATTCAGGCAGTGACTGAAACCCTTCATATTCTAACGTCCGGCAGCTCATCCAGCTCCGAAATCAGCGGCTACACCGGAATGCCTTTCAGAACCGTTATGGCGCTGTGTTACTGTATTTTACTGGCCGCCTTTACCATTCTATTCGGCTCATCAAGAGAAAAACACAACGGGCTTAGGGTCGCTATGGCCTTTGAATCCCTCATCAAATTAGCCGCACTACTCACCGCCGGCTTTGTTGCTTTGTATGGCGTCTTCGATGGCTTCGACGGGCTCGATCAATGGCTCACTCAAAACCCAGAAAACCTAGAATTGCTTTACTCGCCGATTAAAGCTGGTGAATCCCACACTCTATTACTGGTGTTTTTAGCCACCGCTGTCGCCATGCCTCATGTATTCCACATGAGCACTATTGAAGCCCCTGCTAAAAACATCAGCTCCACCTTAACCTGGGCCTTCCCACTATTTTTGCTGTTAATGGCGCTGCCGATATTCCCTCTTTTATGGGCAGGCATTGAACTGGGTTCACCTCTATCACCCCAGTACTTTACCCTTGGCGTACCCATGCAAATGGGGCTGCCCATCCTGACACTGTTCATTTTTGTAGGTGGCTTGTCGGCGGCCACAGGCGCCATAGTCTCCATATCTTTATCCCTGAGCACCATGCTCCTCAATCAGCTGGTACTACCCGCCGTACACTTAAGCCGCAAGCGCGACCTATACCGCCAAGTACTTTGGTTCAGGCGCGTGCTGATTATTTTGATCTTTATCTGCGGTTACAGTTTTTACAAACTGCTCAACAACAGCCTCAGCCTCACTGACTTGGCGCTAATGACCTTTATTGAGGCCCTGCAATTCATTCCCGGCATCTTTGCGATCGCCTATTGGCCCAGCGCCAATAGCCGGGGACTCATTGTCGGACTCACACTTGGCACATTAATCTGGACCGCAGGCCTGCTGTTGCCAGCTCTAACCGACATTCAATCATTGGGCATCTTACCCATTGGCGTAGAGTATTGGGACACCATTACTCTGCTCTCCATTAGCATAAACATCGCCGCATTTATTGGCTTTTCTATGCTAACCACCACCAGCACCGAAGAGCGCTACAGCGCCGAGCTCTGTGCCGAAGATGAGCTCAGTCAGCCACTGCGCACCATTCTGAATGTGCACACCGCGGAAGACTTCACCGACCGCTTGTCCGTAATTCTCGGGGGAAGAACCGCCGACCGGGAAGTAAAGCGTGCTCTGGAAGAGCTCAACCTCGGCCCCAAAGAACGACGACCTTATGCCTTGCGCCAATTGCGCGATCGTATTGAAGCCAATCTTTCCAGCCTGATAGGCACATCGCTAGCCAGCGAGATCATGGACGAGCATATCCCCTACCAACTACCTGAAGGCGGGGGCACCAGTGACATCAATCTGATTGAAAGCCGTCTGGCTCAATACAGAAGTCATTTAAGCGGACTGGCCGCAGAGCTCGACAACCTGCGACTCTATCATCGCAACACCCTCGAAGAGCTACCGATGGCCGCTGTATCTTTAGGCCACGACATGGAAATTCTGATGTGGAATCAGGCAATGGCTCAACTAACAACCATTGATAGTGACAGTGTTTTAGGGTCGCATTTAGATGACCTGGAACAACCATGGAGGGACTTGCTGAACGCATTTTCCCAGAGCCCCAACACACACCTCCACAAACAGCAGGTGGACCAAGCCCACAGCACGCGCTGGATCAGCCTGCACAAAGCCAACATTGTCGGTCCGGCTGCCAACAGCACAGACGGACAAGTCATATTGCTGGAAGATATTACGGATATACAAAGACTGGAACAGGAGCTGGTGCACAGCGAACGCCTTGCTTCCATTGGTCGCTTATCGGCCGGCGTGGCCCACGAGATTGGCAACCCGGTTACCGGCATTGCCTGCCTCGCGCAAAATCTACGCTATGACACAAAAAATGAAGATGCCATTGAAACAGCCGACATGATTCTCAGCCAAACGGATCGAATCGGCAGGATTGTGCAATCCCTGGTGAGCTTTTCGCACACAGGCCAGCAGAATAAAGATGACTTCATCCTTCTCTCCGTACGCGACTGCGCCTCCGAAGCCGTGCAGCTACTGTCACTGCAAAAAGATAAAAATCCCGTCATTTTTGACCTGCGCCTGGACCAGGGACTGGCTGTCATGGGCGATCCACAAAGGTTGATTCAAGTATTTATTAACCTGCTCTCCAATGCCCGTGACGCCAGCCCACAGGGTGGTACGATTATTATCGACGGACAAACTAGTACGCAATGGGTAGAAATATTTGTGGAGGACAACGGCAGCGGCATACCACTGGAACATCAAGAAAAAGTACTTGAACCCTTCTTCACCAGTAAAGAGCCCGGCGAGGGTACAGGCCTTGGTTTATCCATGGTGCACAGCATCATAGAAGAACACGATGGCCAAATTCAGCTGACCAGCCCGCTGCCGAATAAAGACAACGGCACCCGCGTGACCATAAAGTTACCCTTAGTCCCCATTTCACAAAGTAACACTTGAAACAGGTAACAACTAAGGTAACACTACAGGGCTCCTCTACTAACAGAAGAGCCCTGTAGTGTTAACGCAAAAAAGGTAGCGACTACTCCATGAGCAACATCCTGGTCGTAGAAGACGAAATCATTATCCGCACCGCCCTGCGTAAACTGCTAGAGCGAAACAAATATACGGTGACAGAAGCGGGTTCCGTGCAAGAAGCCAGCCGCCATGATCTCAGCCAATTTGATCTGGTCATCAGCGACCTACGCCTTCCCGGCGCACCCGGCACCGACATGATCTCCAATGCAGGGGACACCCCCGTACTCATCATGACCAGCTACGCAAGTCTTCGCTCCGCCGTTGACTCGATGCGCATGGGCGCCGTGGACTACATTGCCAAACCCTTTAACCACGATGATATGCTGCGCGCAGTGAAGCGCATCATAGACAAAGCCAACGCCGACAAACAAACCATTAAAAGCTCAAAACCAAGTCACGAAACCGGCGGTATGATCGGCTCCAGCTCGGTCATGAAGTCCCTTTACAACCGAATCCATAAGGTCGCCCCTACCAGCGCCACAGTATTAATTCACGGCGAAACAGGCACAGGCAAAGAGTTGGCCGCAAAGGCCATCCACACAGAAAGCCCCCGGAAAATGAAGCCGTTAATTTCCGTCAACTGCGCGGCCATCCCTGAGACCCTGATTGAATCTGAATTGTTTGGTCACGAAAAAGGTGCTTTTACCGGTGCCGATCAAACCCACGAAGGTCTGGTGGCCGCAGCCGATGGCGGCACTCTATTTCTCGATGAAATTGGCGAATTACCACTAGAGGCTCAGGCCCGGCTCCTACGCGTACTTCAGGAAGGGGAAGTAAGACCTATTGGCTCAGTGAAATCACGCAAAGTAGACGTCCGCCTCGTTGCCGCAACACACAGAGATTTGAAAAAGCTCAGCCGGGACGGGCGCTTTCGAGAAGACCTCTTTTACCGGATTAATGTCGTACAACTGATATTACCGCCGCTGCGTGAAAGAGGTAAAGACATCATTACGCTGGCCGAAGTATTGCTGGAACGTTACTGCCAGGAGATGGGCAAAAACACTCTCAAGCTAACCCCTGAATCAGTACAGTCCATCACCACCTACACCTGGCCCGGTAATGTGCGTGAACTGGAAAACGCCATACAACGGGCAGTAATTCTCAGCGAAAGTGACACAGAGATCACCCACGACCTGCTTGATATCGACCTGGACCTAGTCATGGCTGCAGACAACTTCTCTGTCACAAACAGCCCAGCAGCAGCGGAAGCCGATGAAGATCTATCTCTTGAGGATTACTTCCAGCGTTTCGTCCTCGAACATCAAGACTCAATGAGCGAGACCGAATTAGCACGCAAGCTTGGCGTCAGTCGTAAATGCTTATGGGAGCGCCGCCAACGTCTCGGCATTCCTCGCAAGCGAGGCACTGCCAAAGCATAATTCCTGACTGTAGAGTCACAACACCCAGTCTTTGACGTTACCGCCCTGAAGAAATCGTAACAAATTCGAGTAACAAGGTAACAAACCCTAGTAGCTACGCCAGTGACAACACCATCTAAAAAAGCCACAGATAACCATAACTCATTGATTTAAATATACTTTTAATAGTTGGCACGCTGAATGCTTAGTATTCAGTATAATAAGAACAACAAATAATAAAAATAAGTGTTATTACTAATAAAAACTATAAAGAATAATAACAACAGACAAAGCGAATAATAAAAACAACAAATAATAAAAAACGCGAAATGATGAACGGTCCTGGAGAGGGTTAAGCCGAAAGGCCCACCGCGAAGAAGATCGCAACACCATAGAAAAACATTCACGGGAAGGCTTAGGCCTTCCCGTTTTGCTTTCTAAGCCGCTAAAACTTCTCCGACAAGCAATTTAGTGCCTTCCCGCCGCTCGTGATACACTTCGCACCAGACTCAAAAAACACTCAAGCACTAACAAAACAGTGCCAAACACCCCACAAACACCAAAGTCACATTATTATACTCAAACAACTATTCAACATTGTCACCCCCGGCGCAAACCACACCATCACCCCCAAAGAACGACATCATCTACAGCGCCGTCATGTCAGCCGTGCCGCGCTGAAAGTAATGGCAGCTCTGCATGAAGACGGCTTTCAGGGTTATCTGGTTGGAGGCGGAGTAAGGGATTCTTTATTAAATGGTCACCCAAAAGATTTTGATGTGGCAACAGACGCTACGCCCGAACAAGTACGCCGCTTGTTTCGGAATTCACGCATTATTGGGCGACGCTTTAAAATTGTACACGTACGCTTTGGCCGCGAAATAATCGAGGTCACCACCTTTCGAGCGAACCACGAAGCCAGCGCCGACACTAAGCGCTCCAAACAATCCGAAGAAGGCATGCTGCTTCGGGATAATGTTTTTGGAGATATTCGCTCAGACGCCATTCGCCGTGACTTTACCGTTAACGCCCTGTATTACAACAGCGAAGACGACTCAATCCACGATTTCACCGGCGGTATGAAAGATTTACAAAAACGTAAATTACGGATGATTGGCAACCCCAAAATACGCTATCAAGAAGATCCCGTAAGGATGCTTCGAGCTGTTCGCTTTGCCGCCAAATTAGACTTTGAAATCGATACAAAAACAGCCGCTCCTATTCGCAAGATGGCCCCCCTGCTTCGCAACATTCCTGCGGCGCGCCTGTTCGACGAAATACTCAAACTATTCATGAGCGGCTACGCTCAACCTACCTTCGCAAAGCTGAGAGAATATCAACTGCTGGAACACCTCATTCCAGCGGCAGAAGAGGCCATCGTCAACGAACGCCCTTTTGCCCTGCCGCTATTCGAACAAGGCATGATAAACACCGACAAACGCATCCATAACGATCAGCGTGTCACCCCTGCATTTATTATCGCCACACTGTTATGGCCAGCTGTGGTAGCCGAACAAGCACGCCTGGAACAAGGCGGTGAAGCCGCAGCCAGGGCGCACAATCTAGCCGCCCATAATGTAATCGGGCAACAAATTCAGCACACGGCCATACCCAAACGCTTTACCCAATTTGCCAGAGAAATTTGGGAACTACAGGCGCGACTGCCCATGCGCAGCGGAAAGCGCGCAGAGCGCCTGGTAGAAAACCCCCGTTTCCGTGCAGCTTACGATTTCCTGCTAATGCGTGAAGAGGTAGGCGAAGACCATAAAGGCCTAGGCAAGTGGTGGACAATCTACCAGACCAAGGATGAAGCCGGGCGTTCAGTAATGGTCGAAAAGCTACAACATGGCAGCCAAAAGCGTCGACCTAATCGCCGCAGAAAGCGTCCAAAAAACACGACAGAGAATTCATGATTCAAGCGTACATTGGCTTAGGCAGTAACTTAGACAACCCTATAGTACAGGTGCAGCAGGCTTTTACTGAACTGGCGAAACTACCTCAATCGAGACTAATCAACCACTCCAACTTGTTTAAAAGCACACCCGTAGGCCCTGAGGGGCAAGCTGATTACATCAATGCAGCAGCCCTGCTTGAGACAAGCCTCTCGGCACTTGAGTTGTTAGACGCTTTACAGGCAATTGAGAACGCCCACGAGCGCAAGCGACTGATCCACTGGGGCGCTCGCACTCTGGACTTAGATCTATTGCTTTATGGTAATAAGATCATTCAAAATGAACGCCTGACAGTTCCTCATAACCACCTGAAAGCTCGCTGCTTTGTACTTGGCCCTCTATTTGAGATCAACAGTGAGCTAGTGCTGCCGGACGACGATTCAATTGCGTCCTTGTGGCATCAATGTGATAAAACTGGACTCGTAGAACTCGAGCCTTAAAGGAGATTTTCTTGAGCGGCAACCCAGACATCAATATCGATGCCAATCTTAATTTAACAGGCCTCGACCTGCCACGTTACATTGCCATCGAAGGACCTATTGGCGTTGGTAAAACCACACTGGCCAAACATCTGGCCAACAGCCTGGATTACGAGCTGCTGCTTGAGAACGCACAAGACAACCCGTTTCTCGATCGGTTTTATGAAGATCCAGTTTCGGCCGCGCTGCCCACACAGCTGCACTTCCTATTCCAACGAGCCAAACAAATCCAGGCGCTGCGACAAACCGATATGTTTCAACCCGTGCGTGTCGCAGACTTCCTGATTGACAAAGACCCGCTGTTTGCATCAGTTACCCTTGATGATGACGAGCTAAGGCTCTATCAGCAGGTATACAGCCAACTGACCATCGACGCCCCAACACCAGACCTGGTCATCTACCTGCAGGCACCCAGCGACAAACTACAGCAACGCATTGCCAGCCGAGGCATTGCCAGTGAGCAACGAATTAACCCTGAATACTTACAACGCCTGAACGACGCCTACATGAACTTTTTCCACTATTACGACAAAGCACCACTGCTTATTGTAAACGCCGCAGAACTGGATTTAGCACACAATCCAGAGCATTATGCGCAACTGGTCGAGTATATGTTACGGATTAAAAGTGGGCGCCATTACTACAACCCCACACCGACACTTTAACGTCAGCGCTTTCACACCAATGAAAGACACCAGGAAAGACACTGGAGAAAGGTATTTATGGTTTACGGAACGGTTAATTCAGATACAGGCTTAACCAAGCCCATCACTATCAACACATTGCGCAAGATGAAGAGCGATGGCATCAAGTTTGCCACTGTAGCGCTCTATGATGCCCCTATGGCTCAAATGGCTCAAAAAACCGGCGTGGAAGTATTGCTGGTCGGTGACAGTCTGGGCATGACGGTACTAGGCTATGACAGCACTATTCCTGTCACCATGGAACAGATGATCTATCACGTGGAAGCCGTACGCCGTGGTAACAACAAGTCACTCATCATGGGTGACATGCCCTTTATGAGCTACGCCACGCCCGAGCAGGCCCTGAGCAATGCGACACGCATCATGCAAGCCGGCGCACACATGGTTAAATTGGAAGGCGGTGAATGGCTAGCTGATACCGTCAAGATGCTCGGCGAGCGCGGCATTCCCGTTTGCGCCCACCTTGGTCTTACACCTCAATCGGTCAATAAATTTGGCGGTTACCGGGTACAGGGACGCAGCGATGAACAAGCCGAAGAAATCATCCGTGACGCAAAATTACTGGACGCAGCAGGCGCCGACTTATTGGTACTGGAATGTGTGCCAGTTGAGGTTGGCAAGCGAGTAACTGAGGCGGTCAACATGCCCACCATCGGCATTGGTGCCGGAGCCGAAACAGACGCCCAAGTATTGGTCATCAATGACATTCTGGGCCTTACAGAGCAGCCACCTAAATTTTCTAAAAATTTCCTCGTAGAAGCCAAAGATATTCCAGACGCCCTCAATAAATACAACGCCGATGTTAAATCAGGTGCTTTCCCTGCCGAAGAGCACACGTTTGGATAAATCGTTGTTTTGGCAAATTTGACCCATAAAAAAACCGCGCATTGCGCGGTTTTTTTATGGGTGTGAGCTTTAACACTCACATCACTAGCTTACTCAACAGGAGCATCCGCTTCCGGGGCAGCAGGTGCCTCTTCTACCGGATTCTCTTCACGGGTAGCTTCTTTAATAGAAAGCTTGATGCGACCACGCTGATCTACATCCAAGCACTTAACGCGCACCGTCTGACCTTCTTTCAGGTAATCAGATACTGCGTTTACGCGCTCTTCAGCGATTTGAGAGATGTGTACCAGACCATCTTTACCCGGCAAGAAAGTAACAAACGCACCAAAGTCAACAACACGGGCAACAACACCTTCGTAGATAGCGCCGATTTCAGCTTCCGCTGTAATCTCACCAATACGATCCAACGCCGCTTGTAAAGATTCTGTGCTTTCGCCGTAAACCTTCACTGCACCACTGTCGTCAATATCGATAGAAGCGCCAGTCTCTTCAGTAATAGAACGGATGGTTGCGCCGCCCTTACCAATGATGTCGCGAATCTTATCAGGATGAACCTTAATGATTGAGAACTGAGGTGCATTTTCAGACACATCGTCACGAGACTTATCGATCACCTTGTTCATTTCAGCAAGGATGTGCAGACGTGCGTGCAGTGCCTGCTCCAGAGCGATTTCCATAATTTCTTCGGTAATACCTTCAATCTTAATATCCATCTGCAAGGCAGTGATACCATCGGTAGTACCGGCAACTTTAAAGTCCATGTCACCCAAGTGATCTTCATCACCCAAAATGTCAGTCAGAACCGCAAAGCCGTTATCTTCTTTAACTAGGCCCATAGCGATACCCGCTACTGGTGCTTTTAGTGGTACGCCAGCATCCATAAGAGCCAGTGAAGCACCACAAACAGAAGCCATAGAAGATGAACCGTTAGACTCAGTAATCTCACTTACAACACGAATGGTGTACGGGAAAGCTTCTTCAGTTGGCAATACCGCAGCAATACCGCGACGAGCCAAGCGGCCGTGACCAATTTCACGGCGGTTAGTACCACCCATACGACCACACTCACCAACCGAGAACGGAGGAAAGTTGTAGTGCAGCATGAATGGGTCACGCTTTTGGCCCTCTAAGGCATCAATACGCATGGCATCACGAGCAGAACCCAGAGTTGCAGTTACGATAGCCTGAGTTTCACCACGGGTGAACAAAGACGAACCGTGAGTTTTTGGCAATACGCCAACATCTACATTGATACCGCGAACTGTTTTGGTGTCGCGACCATCAATACGTGGCTCACCATTTACCACAGCCTGGCGCACGGTAGTTTTCTCAATCTTAGCGAAGACACCTTTGACATCGTCGGTCGACACTTCATCAGAAGACAAAGCTTCAACGGCTGCTTTGCGCAATTCGCCTAGACGAGTATAACGCTGCATTTTGTCAGTGATCTGGTAAGCCGCTTTAATATCTGCGCCGTAGCCTTCTGTTACAGCCGCTTTCAGTTCAGCGTTTTCAGCTTCCGCTTCCCAAACCCAAGCTTCTTTGCCTGCGTCTGCAACCAGAGCGTTAACCGCCTGAACAACCGCCTGCATTTCCTGGTGACCGTAAAGTACAGCTCCCAGCATGATATCTTCTGGCAGTTCACTGGCTTCAGATTCAACCATCAGTACAGCGTCTTGAGTACCGGCAACCACCATGTTCAGATCAGAGGTTTCCAGAGCCGCGTAACCTGGATTCAACAGATAGCCGCCTGCTTCGGTGTAACCCACGCGAGCACAACCAATTGGACCAGCGAAAGGAATACCAGAGATCGCCAGAGCCGCAGAGGTACCAATCATGGCTGGCACATCTGGATCGATGTCTTTTTCAGCAGACATCACAGTACAAACCACCTGTACTTCATTCATGTAACCATTTGGAAACAGTGGACGAATTGGGCGATCGATCAGGCGAGAGGTCAGCGTTTCTTTTTCGTTTGGACGGCCTTCACGCTTGAAGAAACCACCCGGGATTTTACCGGCGGCGTATGCTTTTTCAACGTAGTGCACAGACAGCGGGAAGAAGTCCTGCCCTGATTTTGCTGACTTGGCGCCAACAACGGTACACAACACACTGGTGTTACCCATAGAAACCATCACAGCACCGGTTGCTTGACGAGCGATGCGGCCTGTTTCCAGAGTGACGGTATGGTCACCGTATTCAAAACTTTTAATCACTGGATTCACAATATAATCCTTCTCTTTATCATCATTTAATTATCAATTTATACACAATTATTTATCGACACTTTTCACAATAATATTTCATCAAGCTACGGTGGTCACTGCACAAGCAGTTGGGTCGGAATCTCTCACCCAAACCCCTTACTTATTCTTTTTCAGCTCCGTTCTGGCTGGAGGCTTATCTACCCCAAGCCAATACTGACCAAGCAACCAATTGATAGACGCCAGGCGCAATCAATTATGTGAAAACATTATTGCTGCGGCTCGATAAAGCCGCAAAAACTTGTACGAACAGAACGACCTGTCACTTTTTAAAAATCCATCAAACCATTAAAATTTGATAGCCCCTTAAAAATTCATAGCCCTTAAAAATTGGCGGACTAGCAAAACTAACAAGCCATTAAAGAAAGTGCCCGCATAAAGCGGGCACTTAATTTTAGCGACGCAGACCCAACTTTTGGATCAACGAGCTGTAACGACTTCCATCTTTACGCTTGAGGTAGTCCAGCAGCTTACGGCGCTGGTTAACCATGCGGATCAAACCGCGGCGAGAGTGGTGGTCTTGTTTGTTGTCAGCGAAGTGACCTTGAAGCTTGTTGATGTTAAAGGTCAACAAAGCTACTTGAACTTCTGGAGAACCCGTGTCGCCTTCGGCTTGCTGGTAATCCTTAACAATTTCTGCTTTTTCAACGGCATTAAGTGCCATAGTTCTATCCTCGTAATATGCGTTAAAAGATCCAGCGCAACCCGTGCATATTTACAGATTGGCTAGCATGCACTCTTAAAATGCACTTTTCACGCTTTGCCGGCGTCAGGTTCGTGCTCACTCAGTCACATATTACTCATATGCTCCATTCGCTGTGCGCGACCCTTCCTTGCCAAAACGCGAAAATCACTACTTTAAGCGCGCCTTCGAAAATTAAGTTACAACGCAATTAAGCGCTTGCCACAAGGCGCTTGGGGGCCACAAGACCGTCATCATTCAAAACAGCCAGACCCAAAAATGCACCATCTTCTTCGAAGACGCGCACCATATCACCTTCTGCGCCCAAACGGTAGGCCTTGGCGTCCATTACTGGCTGCCCCTGACTAAAGTAAAAAGCCGTATCTGCAGGCAAATCCAACCTCGGAAAATCAGCCACCGGGGCATCTACCTCCAACAGGTGGTGATCCAACTGTTCCGCCAGACCCTCGCCGCGCTCGTCACGTAAATCACCCAAGCTAATACACTGCTGCTCAAGAAACGGACCCGCCTCACTGCGATGTAACTTAGACACATGAGCGCCACAACCCAGGGCCTTACCCAAATCTTCAGCTATTGAGCGAATGTAAGTGCCCTTAGAACATTTAATATCTAAATCCACTTGCGCATCAGCACCGCTTCGAAATTCTAATATTTCAATGTGATAGATAGTCACCGGGCGTGCCGGGCGATCTATTTCTATGCCGCGTCGCGCCAATTTATAGAGAGGCTCACCATTGTGCTTCAACGCCGAATACATGGGTGGAATCTGCTGAATATCACCACGGAATGCATCAAGCTCCTGCTCTATTTGCTCCCGCGTAATACCACTGGCATCCACCTGGTCAAGCAGCTCACCATCACTATCGCCCGTCGTTGTAAAGGCGCCTAACTGATAGGTGGTGCGGTAACGCTTATCCGCGTCGAGAAGAAATTGGGAAAATTTGGTGGATTCACCAAAACAGAGGGGCAACACTCCGGTTGCCAAAGGATCGAGCGCACCTGTGTGCCCCGCCTTTTGAGCAAACAACAGACGCTTAGCCTGCTGCAATGCATCATTTGATGTCATGCCGGTGTCTTTATTCAGTACCAGCACCCCATCGATGGGACGACCCTTTGCTCGCCTACGCGCCATAAGTACCTCGGCGCCTGTTATTCAGTGTCTTGACCGGACTCAACATCCGACTCATCTGAATTTTCACGGTCCTCACCGACCGCTTTATCGATTAACGCGGACAGCTGCTGTCCGCGCACCGATGTCACGTCGTACTTAAACTGCAAATTTGGCGTCCTGCGAACATCGAGCTCTTTGGAAAGCTGGCTGCGTAAAAAGCCACTGGCTTTATTCAAAGCTTCAGCGGCCTTTTCACACTCGGCTTCATCATCACGACCCACGAAGGTCACAAAGATACGTGCATTGGCCAGATCGCGAGTCACCACCACATCATTGATATTCACCATACCAATGCGCGGATCACGGACTTCAAACTGAATCAGTTTCGCCAAGACACGCTGAATTTCGTCACCCAAACGGTCTGTACGTTTAAATTCTCTAGCCATAACACTTCCCTCTCACTGCTCAATTACAGTGAACGAGCGACCTCTTTCACATCAAAGACTTCGATCTGATCACCGACCTTTACGTCGTAGTTCTTCACACCAATACCACACTCAGTACCGTTGCGCACATCGTTAACGTCATCCTTAAAGCGACGCAGGGATTCCAGCTCGCCTTCAAAAATAACAATGTTGTCACGCAATACACGGATAGGCTTGCTGCGATAAACCGTACCCTCAACCACCATACAACCAGCCACCTGACCGAACTTCGGCGAACGGAAAACTTCACGTACATTGGCAATACCGACAATCTCTTCAACACGCTCAGGATCCAGCATGCCTGACAAGGCATCTTTCACTTCATCCAACAATTGATAGATGATGCTGTAGTAACGTATTTCTACCGACTCGCCCTCAGCAACTTTACGTGCAGAAGCATCCGCTCGCACATTAAAGCCCAAGACAATTGCGCCAGAGCTCAGCGCCAGGTTTACGTCGTTTTCAGTAATACCACCCACGCCGGAAACAATGACGTTCACCTGAACCTCTTCGTTACCAAGTTCAGCCAAGGCAGACTGAATCGCCTCCAGAGAACCACGTACGTCAGTCTTCAATACGACAGGAAGAATTTTCTGCTCATCAGCACCCATGTTGGCAAACATATTTTCAAGCTTGGCCGCCTGCTGACGATCCATACGCTCTTTACGATCGAGCTCTTTACGATGCTCTGCCATTTCACGCGCTTTACGCTCATCGGCCAGAACCACAAAGGAATCGCCCGCATTCGGCACAGAATTCAAACCTAAGATTTCAACAGGCGTTGAGGCTCCAGCTTCTTGAGTGGCTTTACCATGATCATCAACCATGGCACGCACACGACCATAACTCTGCCCAGCCAGAACAATATTTCCGCGCTTCAACTCACCGCTCTGTACCAGAACAGTCGCCACAATACCGCGGCCTTTTTCCAGCCTGGCTTCAACCACAACACCGCGACCCGGCACACCTACCTGAGCTTTCAACTCCAGTAATTCTGCCT
>JAUVQU010000073.1 GCA_030597965.1 Cellvibrionaceae bacterium | reverse complement strand
GAGCAATGAACGCTTAACGCTTGGCTGCATCGGCTCCCGCACGTCGGCCAGAAAAAACACAGTCCGATAAAGACAAACCACTGACATAAGACTTAGAACAAACGCCTACCGCTGAGCGGCCCGCCGCGTACAGACCTTCAATATCCTGCCCCTGCTTATTCAACACCAAACCATTTTGCTCATTAACTTTCAAGCCACCCAGCGTCATAGAAAGGCACGGAACTTTAGGGTTGTCGAGAGAGATGTCCAAAGCATAGTAAGGCCCATCACCCAAAGGACGCAGGTATTTAGCCGCCTTATCGTATTCATCTTCACCCGCATCAGCGCCAGCATTGAATTTTTCAACGGTTGCCGTCAGCTTGGTAGTGTCCAGGCCACACTCACTCGCTAGCGCCTCAATGGAATCTGCTTTTTTCGTGCTAGTCCACATCATCATGCGAATCGGCAGCCACTGACTCCAAGGCATATGCTTCGAATTGGCTTTGCTCTTGGCTTCTACCATTAACTCTTCATCAATGATCAGCCAACCTTTGCCGTCGTCATTATCGACAAGGTATTGAGCGGTTTTTGCACCGTACAGATCTTCGTTACAAACCCGATCTGTTTTATGAGTCACGACCAAGCCTTTTAACAAACAAGAAGGTGGCGTAAAGAAGCGCCAGGCAGATACCTTGTTCATGTAGTCAAGATCGCCACCGACACTGCAACCCAGCATAATACCGCTGCCTATATCATCCTCACCCAGAGGACGCACACCCTTATAAACCGGGGCATAGTCGGTCAGCATATCCAGATTATTGATAAACCCACCGGTACTGAGGACAACGCCTTTATCAGCACGAATACGTTTGATGGTGCCCTTCCTGCGGAAGTAATGAATGCCCGCACGAAACATCTTGCCCATCTTGGGCTCCAGCATGGTAAAGCCATTCGCCAGCTTATTCAGGCGCAACATAATTGCACGCACAAAGGCATTCTTAGGAGCTTGCAGAACCTCAAGCCCTAACACCTTGTTATCGCCGTCTACGATGAGACGCAGCACCTCAGTGTGGGTTTGAATGTCCACCTGGTTAGATGCTTCCAACGCACTGCACATCTCACCCCATATAACCCGACCTGTTAAGCCATCACCAAAGGTTCGATGTCCCCGGCGTGCTGGCTTAGCCTTTTCTTTATACGGTGAGCTAACTTCATTACCCGAGTAATACAGGTAAAAGCCATCGGGCGGATAAGAGGTTTTCTCGTCATAGGTTGTAGCATTAAACGGCACACCGTAGGACTCCAGCCACTCCATGTTTGAAATACTGTCGTTGCAAAACTTCCTTAGGGTTTCATCCGTAACCGCGCCCTCAATTTCTTCTTTGAGGTACTGGAACATGTCTTCGGTGGTATCCTCCTCACCGGCTTCTTTTTGGGTTTTAGTACCACCACCCGCATAGACAATACCGCCACTTAACGCAGAAGCACCACCACCGGACAAGCGATCAATAAGGGTCACCTTAGCGCCTTGCTCAACAGCCTCAGCTGCGGCTGATGCACCTGCCATACCAAAGCCTACAACGGCTACTTCGGTCGTCTCATCCCACTGTATGCTGTCTACAGCATCAAGCTGTAATGGTTGATTATCAAAATACTTTGGCTGAGCCACTCTCATCTCCTAGCTACTCAATAGTTTTCTAAATTTAAATCAAACTAAGCTTTAGTTAACGTTAGCCGCATCCAAAAACGCAGGTCGCTCACCACCACCATGAGCTTCAATACATGCACCATTGAGGTAGGCTCCATAAGGTGACGACAGCATCACACATAAGTGCCCCATATCTTCAGGGAATGCCATACGCTGAAGAGGGATGGTCTTGTTTACAGCCTCTATGCCCGCCTGGTCACCAAAATGAAGCGCGGCCTGCTCTGTTAAAATTGGTCCAGCCGCAATGGCGTTCATACGAACTTTAGGCGCCCATTCAACCGCCAAAGACTGCGTCAAACTAACAAGCCCGGCTTTAGCGGCTCCATAAGCGGCCGTACCCGGAGACGGGCGTAGCGCACTGACACTAGCAATATTTAAAATAACACCGCCTGATTCTTGCTCGCACATAATTCTATTGGCAGCCTGTGCCAAATTTAGCGGAGCCAATAAATTTAGCTTAATAATCTTTTCAGAAAAACGAGGTGAGGCCGTCGCCGCATCGGCAAAGGGAGCACCACCCGCGTTATTAACTAACACATCCAGACGCCCGTAAGAGCCCTTAACGTGCTCCATAAAGACGGCAATCGCGTCCAAATCACCAACATCTAAGGCATAAAACTCAGCGACATTGCCATCAATTTCAGGCAGTGTTTCTGGCTCGCGGCGCGCACATACAACCACCTTGGCACCAGCAGCCAAGTAAGCAGTCGCAATACCTCGACCAGCCCCTTTAGTTCCACCAGTGACAATCACGACCTGACCATCTAAACGAATTTGATTCTCTACAGGAATATCCACATTAAACCTCTCATTTACATCACTATCAGTCTGATTAACAGACACAGCATATAACTCAATAACACCAGATGGTAACTAAAAGTATTGATTTCAAGATCATCCAAATTAGGTAGGTGACACTTGCAAATTTAGCCTATGCACTCTCAGCCATACACAGCATCTTTAGCCGCGCCTGTTCTCTAACACCGCTCCAGCACATCCCTGCGCCCGCAGTACTTGTACCCGGATGGCGTATACCGTACACCCTGCACACAAAAACGCAGCAACCCTTTTCAGAATTGCTGCGTTCAAAGTCGAACTAAACTGAAAGCCTTCGCTTAGTTGCCAAACTCTCTGATCATGTGACCCAAAGACTCTTTCGCATCACCGAAGATCATGCGAGTGTTCTCCTTAAAGAACAATGGGTTATCAATACCAGCAAAACCAGACGCCATCGAACGCTTCATTACGAATACCGTCTTCGCTAAATCCACGTTAATGACTGGCATACCGTAAATCGGGCTGCCTTCCATTTCACGTGCCGCCGGGTTAACCACGTCGTTAGCACCAATAACGATAGCCACGTCGTAAGTTTCCATACGCTGATTCACCTGATCCATCTCAAGTAATAGATCGTAAGACACATCCGCTTCCGCCAACAATACGTTCATGTGGCCAGGCATACGACCCGCAACCGGGTGAATACCATAGTTCACTTCCGTGTCATTCTCTTCCATCAGTTCCTGTAGCTCTTTCACTACGTGCTGCGCCTGCGCAACCGCCATACCATAACCAGGCACAATCAGAACGCTAGAGGCTGCTTCCAGAACGTAGTAAGCATCCGAGGCAGACATAGGCTTAACTTCACCCTCAATAACCATTGTGCTGCTCTTCACAGCACTGAAGCCAGAAGTCAGTACGTTGATCAGAGAACGATTCATCGCCTTACACATGATCTGCGTCAGGATGATGCCGCTGGCACCAACCAGAGAACCAGCAACGATCAGAATGTTGTTGCCCACCGCAAAACCAGCCGCACAGGCCGCAAGACCGGAATAACTGTTCAACAGGGAGATAACAACTGGCATGTCCGCACCACCAATTGGGATAACAGCCATCACACCAAACAATAAAGCCAAGCCAATTGCTGTGTAGAGATAAGTTGTATTGGTCGGATCTTGAACAAACATCACACCAGAGGCAATGATACCCAGAATCAACAAGGTGTTAAAAATCGCCTGTCCTTTGAACACCAAAGGCTTACCCGGCATTTTTTCGCTGAGCTTAGCGTAAGCAATCAAACTACCGGTAAACGTCAAACCACCGATCAAGATAGACAAGAAAATAGTGGTCAGAGTAAAGCCAGCGGCAGCAGGATCAATAGCAGACCAACCCACCAACAAGCTAGCCATACCACCAAAGCCGTTAAACAAGGCTACCATCTCAGGCATTGAGGTCATTTCAACGGTACGCGCAATAACGACACCAATTAAAGAACCGATCGCAATACCAATAATGATCCACTGGAAGTTGATAATTTGCTGATCTAACAAAGCAAATACAACCGCAACCAACATAGCTGCAGCTGAAATCATATTACCGCGACGAGCCGTAGCGGGAGAACCCAACATTTTTAAGCCAAAGATGAATAAACCGGCCGAAACAACGTAGGCAAAATTAATGACTAATGAAATATCCATTATTTATTGGCCTCTTTCTTTTTGAACATAGCCAACATGCGGTCAGTCACCAAATAACCACCAACAACGTTGATCGTGGCCAATATAACCGCGCCAAAAGCCAACCAAGTGGCTATTTGCGGATCTTCGACATTACCGGCAATCGCCAGTGCACCCACCAAAGTAATACCTGAGATCGCATTCGATCCAGACATCAAAGGCGTGTGAAGAGTCGCCGGCACTTTGTGAATTAGTTCAAAGCCCACAAAAATGGACAGCATCAGAATAAATGTAAGAAATACGAGTTCCATAGCGTCCTCTCCTTATGCGTAGTGATTTTTAATGGTTTCGTTAACGACTTCACCGCCGTGCGTAATCACACAACCAGTAGCAATTTCGTTATCAAAATCCAGATGAAAGGTTTTTTCGTCGCTGTTCCAGAACTCATCCACCAAATTGAACAGGTTTGATGAGTACATTTGGCTCGCATCGCGAGGAACGTTACTGGCCCAATTACCCGTACCGATAATATGAACGCCATTATCTGTCACGACATTCTGACCAGGTACAGTGCCTTCAACATTACCGCCGTTCTCAGCAGCCATGTCGACAATCACACTACCTGTCTTCATTGCGGCTACCGCATCGGCTTTAACAATCACCGGTGGTGGACGCCCAAATAACTGAGCCGTGGTAATGACAATATCTGACTGTGCAATTTCGGCTTTTTGACCATCCAATTGCATTTGCAGCTGTTCTGGAGTCAATGCCAGCGCGTAACCATCTTTGGTCTGGCCAGTTTCACCCAAGTCGATATCAAGGAACTTAGCACCAAGAGACTGAACCTGCTCGGCTACTACAGCACGGGTATCAAACGCCGTTACTTTTGCGCCAAGGCGTTTAGCAGTCGCAATAGCCTGCAAACCCGCCACACCGGCACCAATAATAAACACGCTGGCCGGCTTCAATGTACCCGCTGGTGTCATCATCATCGGTAAAATACGATCCAATGCATTCACGCCCTTCATGACCATGACGTAGCCCGCCAAGTTAGCCTGGGAACTCAATGCATCCATCTTTTGGGAGCGGGTAATCCGAGGAATCATCTCCATCGAGATAGCCGTAATATTCTGCTTCTGGAAGGCCGCAACCAACTCACGCTCATTAAAGGGATCCAGATAACTGACATGAATGCTGCCAGGCTTAAGCTGTGCAACTTCTTCAATGTCTGGTTTGTGCAAACGCAAAACGATGTCCGCAGCGCCCAGCATAGCCTGGCGATCAGCGACAACAGTAGCACCCACATCAACATAATCTTGATCAGAATACCCCGCACCAAGACCTAAACCAGCCTCAAGCTGAATCTCTGCCCCCGCTCTCACCAATTTCTTGACCGAATCCGGAATCATCGAAGCTCGATTCTCACCCGGAAGCGTCTCCTTCGGTATTGCTATTAACATAAGTGATTTCTCATTATAGGCACCACATCGAGCACAACCTTTACAAAAAAAGCGACTCTAAACAGGCCAAATTATTTCTCTACACGTCGATGTTATTATTGTTATACGTCTAAAAACTCAAAACCGATAACCTCCCGAGAATATTCCCCGGACAGTAAGGGTACTCTAGGAGAGCAAACGGAGACAACTCCTTTGCTTTAACTTTTCTATCTATATAGTCTCAAAAGACCATAAAGCAGGCAGCGAGAGTATTAATTAACCGTAAACAAGCATAACTAAGATCATCAAAACTACAAATGCTCACCTTTCTCCAGTTAAAATTACAACCACTTAGCCCCACCAGAAAGACGCAATGAAACCAGTCTGTGCCTACCGTCGTATCTTTTGGTAAGATTTAGCGCTAGTTAACAACCCAGAAACCAACTCACAACCATCTGACAACAACGGGCCTCACCATGTCTTTAGCTTCCAAGAATGGCATCATCGTCGGCATATCGGGCGCGTCAGGTATTATTTATGGCATTCGCTTGCTTGAAATACTTCGAGAGCTGGAAATTCCATCTTATCTCGTCATGAGCAAATCCGCAGAGCTGACTCTATCCTATGAATCTGAAATGAAAGCGGACGATGTTAAAGCGCTGGCAACCGAGGTCTACGCGATAAAAAACATCGCTGCACCCATCTCCAGCGGCTCTTTTCCCACCATGGGCATGATCGTCGCGCCGTGCAGCATTCGCACCATGTCAGAAATCAGCACCGGAGTTACCTCATCACTGCTAACACGAGCTGCCGACGTCACCCTTAAAGAACGCAGAAAACTCGTGTTAATGGTACGAGAAAGCCCACTCCATACCGGCCACCTGCGCACAATGACCAACCTGTCTGAAATTGGCGCCACCATTGCCCCACCCATGCCTGCGTTTTATAACAACCCAAAAAGTATGGACGACCTGATCAACCACAGCGTAGGTCGGGTGCTAGATCTGTTTGATATTGATTGTGGAAAATTTGAGCGCTGGGGTATTAATAACTAGAAATAATTAAGCACCTCGATGAATGGACCGTAAGCTCTAATATAAAAACCTTTAAATAAGTCCTAAGGCGCTGCTATGAATAAAAAATTAAGGGATAAACTAAGCGCACCCGGTGTCTATGCCCAACATATCACCTTGAAAGAGTACTAGGAAAACATGACAGAAACTTCGCCGCCCAGCGCCAAAGGACAGGCTCTCCTGCACGACAATGACTATCTGAATGAAATTCGGCCAGCCATGCTCAAATTTGCCACTCTGCAATTAAGTGATCCCCATCAAGCTGAAGATGCTGTTCAAGAAGCCTTTATTGGCGCACTCAAAAACGCCGACTCATTTGACAACAGGGCGGCCTTAAAAACCTGGGTGTTTGCCATTTTGAAGTACAAAATTGCCGATATTTTGCGCTTTCGCCAGAAACAAGATCAGCACCTAATCGCAAGCGACCATGATAATGATAGCGACAACGAAGAGGGAAACTTTGATCACTTGTTTGATCAGCGCGGCCACTGGCAAGAACAAAGCCGGCCCAGCAAGTGGGGCAACCCTGAATCGTCATTTCAGCAGGGGCAATTTTGGCTGATATTTGACGCCTGCCTGAATCACCTCCCTGAAAAACAATCCCGTATTTTTGCCATGCGTGAATTTATTGGCCTTTCCGGAGAAGAAATTTGTAAGGAAACGGAACTTTCTACGACAAATGTAAATGTAATACTTCATCGAGCGCGCATGGGATTGAGGCAGTGCTTGGAAAATAACTGGTTTGGAAAGGCAGAAACTCCATGTTGAGCTGCAAGGAAACAACAAAACTTGTGTCGGAAAATCTGGATCGAGATTTGTCGCTGCGCGAACGCATCGCTTTGAAAATGCATTTATCCATCTGCTCTGCCTGTCGCAACCTAAAGCAGCAGATGAATGTGTTGCGCCAGGCTACCTCTTTTTATACTCAAGAGGATGTAGATACTCCTAAACCCCCTTTAGACAAAAAGCCTGACTCTGAAAGTGATTAGTACTAACAGGCATATGCCAGTAACGCTCAGAAAATCATTTCAACAAGTACCTATAAGCCACTGCAACATACAGCCTTTTCAGGCCACACAGCCTTCTTCCCACTGCCCGCTTCAAATTATTTTCAACTTTTTGTAAGAAATTCATCTCCACACCGACTAGATAACTGAAGACAAATTATTTGGCTACTTCTAGTCGATTATGGAGATAACGATGTTATTGAGTGTTTACAACAAATTTCATGACAGCCTCGACGCCACCCGCGTGGTCGATGGCTTGGCGCCCCTGCTTCTGCGGCTATATCTGGCCCCAATATTTTGGATGGCTGGCACCAAAAAACTCGCCAATTTTGACAGCACGGTTGCCTGGTTTGGCAATGCCGATTGGGGCTTAGGCCTACCCTTCCCTGAACTGTTGGCTTTTTTGGCCACCTGGACAGAAATTTTAGGCGCGGTGTTTCTGGTACTCGGCTTTGCCCTGCGCTGGATCTCCATACCGCTCATTGCGACCATGATTGTGGCAATATTCACGGTTCATATTGATAACGGCTGGCTCGCCATAGCCGAACCTCAGGGGCTTTTCGCCAACGACAGGACTGCGGAGGCCGCTAATCGGCTGGCGGCTGCCAAAGGCATCTTACAAGAGCACGGCAACTATAACTGGCTAACAGGCCGGGGGAATTTAGTTGTTCTGAACAATGGTATCGAGTTCGCAGCGACCTACACCATTATGTTACTGAGCTTATTCTTCACCGGTGCCGGGAAGTTTGTCAGCGTAGACTACTGGCTCAACAAAAAAGTCCGCAACGACACAGCGGTTTTCACAACAAGCACCATCAACAACTAGAAATACCCACTTAATCACTTAACTATTGAGGAACACATCATGAAAAAATCTACAATCGCAAGTCTAACCGTAAGTTCTGTTTTAAGCCTGGCCGCAATGTCCGGCATGGCCGCCGAAAACCCTTTTCAGGCAGATCAGCTAAGTGCAGGTTATAACCTGGCCGGCGCTGAGAAAACTGCCGAAGGTAAATGTGGCGAAGGCAAGTGTGGCGAATCCAAGTCTGAGACAACTGAAGGTAAATGCGGCGAAGGCAAGTGCGGCGAATCCAAGCCTGAGAAAACCGAAGGTAAATGCGGCGAAGGCAAGTGCGGCGAATCTAAGACTGAAAAAGCCGAAGGTAAATGCGGCGAAGGCAAGTGCGGAGGCAAATCATAGGGAATGTGTTTGATTTCCGGGACAGGGGTACTTGCTTGGTAACTCTGGCCGGATTTTACAGGGTACATCCACGTACCCTGTCCTGCGGGTCACTTAATTATGCAATTTTGCTCTTGGCAAAATAGTGAACCAACAAGAAAAGGGGCTTTGGCCCCTTAAGCTTGCTCATTTGCAGAGGTTTCCTGCTCATTATCGAGACCAGCCAAGAGGCTGTTATCAGAAGAATCAACACCTTCTTCTGTATCAAAGTCGTCGGCATAAGGATAAGCCAGAAGCTCAAAAGGTTCGTAAGTCATGCGCCACCTCCGTTTAATGATTAGTGATGAATTTCAACTAGTTCAATTTAACGGATGTGCAGTGCCACTTCTTGACCGAGGCAGACAACAACTTGACTAAATACGCCATATTGCTGATTCTTATGATTAAGAACCTCAACCATCACTGAATTGAGCAAAACATGACGGCGACGTACCTCGGCCCAGCGGTCGGCATCTATTGGAAGATGTTTGAATCCTACGGAATAGACCCTGTGCCTATCTTAAAAGACATTGGCATTGATCCTGATGATGCAGATGACCCCAATGCCCGTTTCAGCTATCGCATGATTGATGAGCTTTGGATGCGTCTGGTCGAGTTAAGTGGCGATCCCTGCATTGGAGTTAAGGCTGCCAACTTTTGGCATCCATCCCACTATGGCGCTTTAGGTTATGCCTGGTTAGCCAGCGGCACTCTACGAACAGCGATGACACGCTATCAGCGGTATTTCAGGATTCTTACAGAAGGGGCGTGGCTAGAACTTGAGGATGTTGATACTGGCCTAAAGGCCACACTAAAGTACAAAGCAGTCTCCAGGAAGCAGCCCACCCGTACTGATTCCTTCTTTTCTTATACGGTCGAGATGTGCCGAGCCAATGCGGGCGCGTCTTTTAACCCAGTCTCACTTTCATTGATGCACCCCGCGCCAACAAGTGCTGGTGAGTTCCATGCTTATTTTCGCTGCCCAATAATATTTGACGCTGATGAAAACTCTATGATCATCAGCAAAGAGGACGCTGACAGAAAATTACCCAGCGGTAATCCACACCTTGCTCGACTGAGCGATCAGGTGATGGTTGAGTACCTCGCCATTTTCGACAAAGCAGACATTATCAGCCAAACCAAGGCCGCTATAATTGATCAACTACCATCGGGTGGTGTTACTGAGGTCAGCGTTGCGGATGCACTTAATATAAGCAGCAGAACATTATTGCGCCGCCTTCAAGATCAAGAGACTCACTTCAAAAGCGTGCTTAATGAAGTGCGACAAGAGTTAGCGATTAAATACCTTAAAGACAACCGCCAGAGCCTGACGGAAGTTTCCTTCCTGCTTGGGTTCTCAGAAGTCAGCGCCTTTTCTCGGGCGTTCAAACGCTGGACAGGAAAATCACCCAGCGACTATCGAAAGGCCTAATAACGAAGTTAATCTGATTATTGATGGCAGCTTAACTTCTATTTTTAGCCTCAGCTAAAAATAAGAGAATTACCTGACCACTCTGGTGTTTATTTAAAAACCACACCAAGAAAAGTCTCATCTGACACCACTTATTTAT
>JAUVQU010000142.1 GCA_030597965.1 Cellvibrionaceae bacterium | reverse complement strand
TAAT
Source organism: Cellvibrionaceae bacterium (assembly GCA_030597965.1). Classification (GTDB taxonomy): domain Bacteria; phylum Pseudomonadota; class Gammaproteobacteria; order Pseudomonadales; family Cellvibrionaceae; genus JAUVQU01. The sequence goes on along the minus strand of JAUVQU010000142.1, from coordinate 6,031 downwards.
CGATTTTATGCGTGAGTTTGAGTTGGCTTATAAAATACCACTGGACCCTGTATATACCGGGAAAATGTTTTTGGGTATTGAGCAGTTGGCTAAGGACGGGCACTGGCGAGCAGGAGATACAGTGCTGGCAATTCACACTGGAGGTTTGCAGGGGCGGCGAGGATTTCCTTCAATTTAAAGCTTCGCAGGGAGGCTAACCTTTTATAGTCTCGGCCAATCATCAGGCACAACAAACACACGCTCACTTTCCTGCCAGTCAAAGTTGCCATTGTTATTTTCGTTGAGTACTTTGCCCAGCGAAAGCATTAACGGCCTAGGCGTCATGTCTACTTTGCGGTGTTCTAACTGTGTAGGAGGCGTGGGGTTGCTGAGTTGTTGTTTCAATATGATCCCGGTGTTTTCCTGATTTAACAAACGGCTTTTTTCTATAGCGGCAGGCGAACAAAACCATTCACTTTTTTCTAGTAATACACAGGTTGAATTTTCACTGCTGCGTGATATCGCTAAAAAATCGTTTAAGTAATACCAGCGGCCATTCAAATGCTCTGGGTTTAAGTACTGTCTGGATTTAGCACTTTCTCTTTGGTGTGCCGGGTAGTAGAGCTGGCCGCTGAGGGTGATTTCTGTTTCAACTTCAAAGCCTTGCCATGCATTGGGCAGGTTTAAGCGCGCTTCTGGATGTTCGAATAGGCGTAATTGCTTGTTAGCGAGTTGATCGAGCTTTAAGTCCAGGCGGTCAATACAATTAGGGCCTAACCAGAGCCATTTTTTGTTGGGTGTTTCAAAACCCAGATAAAATTTAACCGCTAATTCTTTATGCAGAAGTTTTTTCTCTGAAGGAAACGCCTGCACAAAATCCGCTTCACCGAGTGTCGTTTTTTTTGAAAACGTACCTTCTGAGTTTACTTGCAGGTTGTTGATCCAGGTACCGGTCGATGTGCCATTGCTGACGTGAGCCTGCCCGATAAACGCTTCCCAATAAAAATGCCAGTAATGTTCGTATAAGAAACCCAGTCTTGGGCTTTTACAGTGGGTCATGTGCTGTAGTAATGGTTCTGGATTCTTATCCAATGTTTCCAGCCAGTCGATTAATTCTGTTTTTGTGTTTACTTGCCACACCTTATGGCCGGCGTAGGGTGAGGTAAGTAAAGATGGACTGAGCAAGCACCAGGCAAGGTTTCGCACGTGGGTTGTGCGGTAATGATTCCAGGGTACCCCATTGCCCAGGCATTGATCGCTGGTTGTTTGATTGCTCATGGCTGCGACATATCGTGTAAACTAAAGCCTTATCATACTTAACTTTGGTCATAGCAGAAGCCGCATGAGTGAATTTTTACGTATAGGGTTAGTCGCCAAACAAGAAAGTGTTCGGGCGTTAGCGACATTGCAGCGAGTCATTCGCTACCTGCAAAACCGGGGGGTGGAGATTGTGCTTGAACAGCATACAGCCGCCGAACTGGGTGATACTAAATTAGTGATAGCCGATTACGATTCCATCGGTAAGGGCTGCGATCTGGTTATTGTGATTGGTGGCGACGGCACCTTGTTGGGAGCCGGTCGAGCATTGGCTAAATACAAAGTGCCGGTATTGGGTATTCACCGTGGCCGCTTGGGGTTTTTAACCGATATTACTCCCGATAATATCGAGGCTAAACTGGATGAAGTGTTTAATGGAAAATATACTGAGGCCAAACGTTTTCTGCTTGAAACCAGCGTCAAGCGACAGGGTGCTTTGATTGGCGATGGTGACGCATTGAATGACGTGGTGATTCACCCAGGTCGTTTTGTGCGGATGATCGAGTTTGAGCTGTATATCGACGATCAATTTGTTTATAGCCAGCGATCTGATGGCTTGATTATTTCTACACCAACCGGTTCTACCGCCTATGCATTGAGTGGCGGTGGGCCAATCATGCATCCGAAACTGGATGCCATTGTTATCGTGCCGATGAACCCGCATACACTAAGCAGTCGACCGATAGTGGTGGATGGCAACAGCAAATTAAAAATATTAATTGGCGGCCAAAATTCTACCTTTCCCCATGTGACCTGTGATGGACAGCATCATGTTGTAACCAATCCAGGTGACGAAATTCTGGTTCAGAAAAAATCACAGAACTTGCACTTGATTCATCCGTTGAATCACGATTTTTATGAGTCATGTCGCAGTAAATTGGGCTGGGGTAGTCATCTGGGTAATAGTGATTATTAACTAGGAACTCAAGTGCATCCTTTATTGTTGCAACAACATAAGGTGGACTTAATTGGCGACATTCATGGTTGCTACGAACCTCTATTATCCCTGCTTGAACGACTCGGTTATCAAAAGCAGACGGTGAGCGAGCGGTCTTCCGGGTTTAGTTATGTTCATTCGGAAGGACGTCTCGTGGTTTTTGTGGGCGACTTGATTGATCGCGGCCCCCAAGTTCGTGAAGTCGTAAGCCTCGTCAGAACCATGGTTGAATCAGGCCATGCCCTGATGGTGCTGGGCAATCATGAATTTAACGCCATCGTCTATTGTGAGGAAGTGGTTCAGCATCTGGAGTTAATGTCTCGCTATCAGAAACACAGTGACATCATAGATAGAAGCTCTTTACCTGAGCGTTTGCAGCGTCTTATGTCCGCTACCCTTGAGCAATTTGTCGGCCGCATCGATGAATGGCGCTCCTGTTGTGAATGGTTTAAATCATTACCATTATTCCTTGAGGGTGAAACCTTTCGTGTCGTGCATGCGTGCTGGGACTCCAGCCTAATAGATCAACTGCGTAAGGATTATCCGAATTATCGGATGGACGATGATTTCTACACGGCCGCAAAAAGTATTGGAACCATCGAGTCTCTCGCTGTTGACCGGCTGACGCGTGGTACCAATATGCCGTTGCCGGCAGGTATGAAGTTGATCGGGCAGGATGGTGTTAGCCGAAATTTTTTTCGTGCCAAATTCTGGGCAGAAAAACCACAGACTTATGGGGATATTGTGTTTCAGCCGGATCCTTTGCCTTATGATTTGGCAGAGAAGCCGATAGATGATTGTCATCACCAACAGCTGGTTTATTATCCAAAGGATGCATTGCCAGTATTCTTTGGCCACTATTGGTTAAAGGGAGAGCCAAAACCACTGCTCGAGAATATCGCCTGTTTGGATTACAGTGCCGTGCATTCGGGCCGGCTTATCGCTTACACCTACAGCGGTGAAAAGCCACTGCGCAAAGAAAATTTTGTTTGGGTAAATGTCGATTAACCCAAAATACCATCACCCTAAGAAGATGAACTATGAACCTTTATAAAGCCGCACTGGTGGATTTGTCTGTGGATTTACAGCCGCTGATTGTGCGCCTGCGACAAGCCGGTATTAGCTGCCGTGTGACGGAAGAGCAGGGGCAGCAGTGTCTGTGGGTGACAGATCAAGCTCATATTGATGAAGTGAAGCGTCTTGTGGCCGAATGGCAATCCACGGGCTTTTCTCCGCACGTCTGGGGAGATGTTGTGAGTGCCGCGAATACTCGCCAGTCGCATGTGACAGGCCCCGCAGATCAACTGGATAAAGCTTTAAAGCTATTGCTTCGTTACCCGGTAACTCTGGTGACCTTATTGCTGGGTTTGCTGGGCGCTTTGATTGTTCAGTTTGATACAACTTTTACGCTGTTTTCATGGCTAACGATTCAGCCGATACAGGTACGAGGAGATCAGCTTTATCTGGCAAGTTTGGAATATGGATTAGAACAGGGGCAGTGGTGGCGCTTAATTACTCCGATATTTCTACATTTTGGTGCTTTGCATATTATATTTAATGGGTTGTGGATCTGGGAGTTGGGTCGTCGGGTAGAAAGTGATCTGGGTCATTGGGCGTTATTGTCCCTAATCGTCGTCGTCGGTGTTGGCAGTAATCTGGCGCAATATCAGGCAAGTGCGTCGGGGCTGTTTGGCGGACTATCGGGTGTTTTATATGGTCTGGTTGGTTTTCTGGCCGTCTGGCAGCGTTACCGTCCTATGCGGGAGCCACTGTCGAGCGGGATTATTATCTTTATGATCGTCTGGTTGTTGCTTTGTATGAGTGGCGCCGTGGACTTTTTTATAGAGGGAAGTGTCGCCAATACCGCCCACATTGCCGGTTTATTGCTTGGCTGTGCGCTGGCTGTATTGGCTCTTTTATTGACGAAAAAGGCAGGTTAAAACAAGGTTGCCTTGAGGATTGCCAGGCAATCATTGGGTAGCCAGACACGAAATTAGCAGAGGACAACTTAATATAGGGTGCGTCCTGAGTTATATCATCGCGATAGGTTGAGTATTGGGCATATTATCTGGTTTCCTCCGTAAATACTTAGCGGATTAGACCATTCTAATACGCTATAATCGCGCCAATTGAATTGGAGCTCCCATGGATTATCAGCATTTAATTGACAGTATGACCCCCGAAATATACGAAAATCTGAAGCGTGCCGTTGAATTGGGTAAGTTCCCCGACGGGCGCGTATTGACCGCAGAGCAAAAAGAGAACTGTATGCAGGGCATTATTGCCTACGAGCACAAGAACCTTTCTGCGGAAGAACACACCGGCTATGTTCCTCCCAAGGACGATAGCGGTTGTGATACCACCGGAATGACCGACGCGCCAGATGAAGAGAAACCTATTAATTGGACGTAAGATAACTATATTCTACTGCCAAGATTCCCTTGGCGGCTCCTATTTTTCCTGAGAGATAATAACCTTGAAGCTATTGGCTAGCGGTCACCTGAAGAAAATGCACAACGAACACAGCGAGGGATCGATACAGTATCAATTGCCCTTGGATGATCAGCGAATTCCTTTAAACGACAAAATTGGCCAACGTTTACGTTTGGTTCATACCGGAGATATTCACTGCAGTCATTGCGGACGAAAAACCAAAAAGAGCTTTGCTCAGGGGCATTGCTACCCCTGTATGACGAAGCTGGCCAGTTGTGACATTTGCATTATGAGCCCGGAGCGCTGCCACTATGCGGCCGGAACCTGCCGTGAGCCGGAATGGGCCGAGCAGTTCTGTATGACCGATCACATTGTTTATTTGGCCAATTCATCTGGTTTGAAGGTCGGAATTACCCGCGTTAATCAAATGCCCACACGCTGGATGGATCAGGGGGCCGTTGCGGCTTTACCGATTATGCGCGTGGCGACGCGTCAGCTTTCAGGCTTGGTAGAAACCCTCTGCAAAGAATTTGTGGCCGATAAAACCAATTGGCGTGCCATGCTCAAAGGTGATGTGAAAGAATGTGATTTAAAGCTCGAAGCTGAACAGTTACTAGAGAATATTGAATCCGGTTTAAAAATATTACGTGCCGAGCATGGTGACATGGCCCTGGAGTCTCTGGATGAGCAGGACGAGTGGTTATTTGAATACCCGGTTATGCAGTACCCAACAAAGATAGCCAGCCACAACTTTGATAAAGACCCTGTGGTTGAAGGTGTATTGCAAGGTATAAAAGGGCAGTACTTAATTTTTGATACCGGCGTGATTAATATCCGTAAATTCAGCTCGTATTACATCGAATTGTTCGGTGAATAACTCTTGAATACCCCTATTTGAAATTTATTTGGAAACACTATGTCAGCAGCGGATTCACAACCTAAAACCGTTTACTTAAAAGATTATCAATGCTCGGATTTTTTAATCGAGTCCACAAACCTGCATGTGGATTTATACGAAGATTACACCCGCGTGACGAGCACCCTGAATATAGTGCGTAATCCTGCGAGCAATAGGCAACAGGCCTCACTGGTATTAAACGGTGTTGAATTAAAGCTATTGGATGTTGCTGTCGATGGTCATTCATTGAAAGACAATGCCTATTCAGTGACGAGTGAAACCCTTACGATTTGCAGTGTGCCGGACAATTTCACCTTGCAGACACAGGTTGAAATTAAGCCGCAGGAAAACACCAGCCTGGAAGGTTTATACAAGTCCCGGACTATGTTTTGCACGCAGTGTGAGGCCGAGGGTTTTCGTAAAATCACTTATTATTTAGATCGCCCCGATGTCATGAGTGAATTTAC